>DNMA01000182.1 GCA_003489505.1 Legionellales bacterium
CATAATATCTCCAGGGTTATTCCTCCATATTTCCCATGTTATACCCCTCAAGGGACCCCATAATATGTGACGAAATATGTGTGAAGTTTAAAAACGTGTCATTTATACCATAAATATTGGATTGGGGCAATGATTAAACAGAAATAGATAAGTTTCAAAAGTGTTCATGCTATTGAAGGGGGGGGGTAGAAAAACCCAGATGATTCGACCTGTCCCGGGCTCGGAAAATTAAGGTGGTGGTCTCACCAGTACTTTAGGCTCGCAAAAATATGCATGCACACCGTACCAGCATCTGACCTCCATTCATATGCTTATCAGCCGGACAAGATGAATCACCTGAGCGAGTCGGATTTTATGCATAATTCCAATAATTAGCAAGACTATATGAAAAAAAAGCATGAATGACTGTTTGAACCTACAACTTCACATTTATCAAAAAGTATTTTAGGATAACACTGAAGCTATAAAAAAGCACTTAACAAGGATGCAAGATGCCTAAGCCTCGAATTGAAATTGATAATAACAATTTTTATCCTGGAACTGCCAAAACGATTCATTTAAGCCTACCAGATTTATATAACTTGACTCCTATTCATCTTCCTGTCCATGTGATATGTGGCAAAACACAAGGACCAACGCTTTTTGTTACAGCAGCGATTCACGGCGATGAAATCAATGGTATTGAGATTATTCGAAGACTTTTAAAAAAAAGCGGCCTCAGAAAAATGGCGGGAAATTTAATTGCCATTCCAATTGTCAATGTCTATGGTTTCTTAAATCAAAAAAGACATTTAATGGACAAAAGAGATTTAAACCGTTGCTTTCCTGGCAGTCCGACGGGCTCAATTGCATCCATTTTGGCAGATATCATTTGTACTAAAATTCTTCCACATATTACCCATGCCATCGATTTACATACCGGTTCACATCATCGTTTTAATCTCCCACAAATTCGAACCAATTTAGATATTGAAGAAAATCAAACGCTTGCTTTAGCTTTTAACTCTCCTGTTATATTGCATTCTAAATACCGAGATGGTTCATTACGAGAATATGTCAATGAAAAAGGCATACCCTTTTTGCTTTATGAGGCAGGTGAGGCTTTACGCTTTGATGAATTATCCATTCGTACAGGTGTTAATGGTATTTTGAGTGTGATGTCTACATTAGGGATGATTTCAGCTGGAAAATATCATGTTAAAAAATTTACTCCGACCATCTCTCGAGAAAGCACCTGGGTAAGAGCACCCTTAAGTGGCATCATTCGACCTTTAAAAAAATCTGGGCAAAAGATTATCAAAGGCCAAACGATAGCTATTATTGCCAATCCAACCTGTAACAAAGAGTACAAGCTCGTTTCGCCGGTCTCGGGTATTATTATTGGTGACAACAAACTTCCTTTGGTGCATGAAGGCGAGGCGCTATTTCATATTGCAAGCTTTGAAACACTAACAGTGGTCAGTGAGCAATTAGATAATATCCAAGATGCTTTTGATCTCAGCGATGATGAATCAATTTTTTAAAGCCGATTAGTGCTTAAATATTAAAATAAGACCATTTTAGTACTTTATCTCTTAACATTTCTATCATTTTGATTTAGGATGGCAAAAAAACCAGAGGTGTTTATGATTAAAAAAACCAACATTTACTTTAAACGTTTTTTCAGAAATGACTTGTTAGCCAGTATTGTTGTCTTTCTTGTCGCAATACCTTTATGTTTAGGGGTGGCACTTGCAGCAGGCGCGCCAATTTATTCTGGGATTATCAGTGGTATATCAGGTGGTATCATAGCCGGTTTACTTAGTCGTTCAAACTTAAGCGTGAGTGGACCATCGGCTGCCATTGTGGCGATTATCATCAGTGCATTATCCCAACTTCAACACTATGAAACTGTTTTACTTGCCATTTTTTTTGCCGGTATTTTACAAGTGATGGCAGGCTATAAAAGATGTGGTTTCTTTGCCGATTATATTCCCAATAATGTTATTCAGGGGATGTTAAGCGCCATAGGAATCCTACTGATTATCAAACAAATTCCTTTATCTTTTACGATTACTAAAAATTTTGGTGAACTGCAGGCTGCTTTAGTCGATTCGGCCGAAGGGGTTGGTTTTCACCCCTTGATGAATTTAGCATTTCATATCAATTCAGGTGGTTTAATTCTTTCAACATTCGCCTTGAGTGTAATGCTCTATATTGAAAAAACAAAAGTCTCATGGCTACAACTTTTACCTGGCGCCATTGTTGTGGTCATTCTGGGAAGTTTATTAAATATGTGGTTTATTCATCATAAATCGATTTTTGCCCAACATGTCCCCTTACTTGTGAATATCCCACAATACGATAGCTTAGGACATATTTGGCAAACATTAGCAAAACCCAACTGGTCTGAATGGCTCAATCCGCAAGTGTATTTATATGCGTTTTTAATCGCTGCTGTGATATCTTTAGAAACCTTAATGAATATTACAGCCACAGAAAAAGTAGACCCCAGACATCAGTCGATTGATAAAGATAGAGAGCTTTACGCTCAAGGGTTGGGGAATATGATTGCTGCAATTTTTGGTGGAATTCCTTTATCTTCAGTGATTGTTCGAACTTCGGTGAATATTCAATCTAATGCTAAAACGAAAGTATCCACCATACTGCATGGGGTGTTTTTATTATTGTCGTTTTGTTTTATTCCCCATATTTTAAACCAAATTCCACTTTGTATTTTATCCAGTATTTTAATCTTTACAGGTTATAAGCTCACCAAACCCAAAATCTATCAAAGTTTATATCAACAAGGGATGCACCGTTTTCTACCTTTTATTGTGACTTTATTAGGCATCGTCTGTTTTAACTTATTACTGGGTATTATCATTGGTCTGATTACTCATCTATTTTTCATTTTACGTTCCAGTAGCCAAGTTCGAATTGACTTGATTCAAGAAGTTTATCCAACAGGTATTACCAATCGTCTCGTTTTACCTCAGCAAACAACCTTTTTAAATAAAGCCTCTTTGATTGCAGAGCTCAATACTATTCCAAATGACTCACAACTGATTATTGATGCTCGCTTTACTGAGTTCATGGATAAAGAAATCATTGAATTCATTCAGGAGTTTAAAGAAGAGCAAGCGCCTCAAAAAAATATTTCTTTAAACTTAACTGGTTTTAAAGATCATTATGCCATTCACGATCATGTCAATTTCATTAATGTCACCACCTTTGACGCACAAAGTGTTTTAAGTCCAACGGAGGTCCTCAATATTCTCAAACAAGGGAATGAACGTTTTCTAAATGACCAAATTATTCACCGCTGTAATATGATGGATATTCAACATACTGCAAAAACGCAACACCCTATTGCAGTTGTTTTAGGTTGTATTGACTCTAGAGTACCGGTCGAGACTATTTTTGATATGACCTTAGGTGATTTATTTTGCGTGCGCATTGCCGGCAATGTTGTCAATGATGATATTTTAGCCAGTATTGAATATGCCTGCCATGTCGTCGGTGCTAAACTAATTGTAGTCCTTGGGCATACAGGCTGTGGTGCAATCAATGCTGCCTGTCATAACTTTAAAGAGGGTCATATCACCCAACTTCTTAAGAAAATCAAACCGGCTATTCATGTGCAAGAAAAGGTCTCTTCAACCATCAATGAACATTTTATTGCGCATGTGACCCACCTCAATATTGCACATAGCATGTCAGAAATCACTCATAAAAGCCCCATTCTTCATCAACTTCTTGAGGAACAAAAAATTGGTATGGTTGGAGCAGTTTATGACGTCCATTCTGGTCGTGTACAGTTTTCAGATTATCAAAAGGAACTCATGAATTTTACATGTGTTGATTAAATCAATTTTTTATAGCAAAAAAACGCTTTTTTGCTTTGCTTTTGTTCAAATTTGATCTATATTTGATTTATGTACACTTATCAAAAATCAATCATATGACACATGGTGGAAAACGAGATGGTGCCGGCCGCCCTAAAGGCCGTAATCAATGGGGTGAGCCCACTCAACCGCTTCGTATCCCGCAATCTCAATTAGAGGCCGTGAAGCAATTTCTAGCTAAAGGGACACAATATTGCCCCTTATACAGTAGTCGAGTGCAAGCAGGCTTCCCCTCCCCTGCTGATGACTATATTGAGGCGCATCTCGATTTAAATGAACATCTCATCAAACATCCCGCAGCCACATTTTTTGTCAAAGCGGAAGGTGACTCGATGATTGGTGCTCATATTCAATCAGGTGACTTATTAATTGTTGATAGAAGTTTAACGCCTACGCATGGAAAAATTGTCATTGCAGCAATTCAAGGCGAACTGACAGTGAAACGTTTATATCAGCAACAAGGTAAAGTACAACTCATTCCTGAAAATCCAAATTATCCTGTGATTGATGTGACTGAAAGCTCAGAACTTGTCATTTGGGGTGTGGTCACCCATATTATTCATCAGGCTGGGACAACTTAATGTTTGCCATTGTTGATTGTAATAATTTTTATGCCAGTTGCGAACGTCTATTTCGTCCAGACTTAGCACACCAAGCTATTATTGTCTTATCTAATAATGATGGCTGTGTCATCGCACGCTCCAATGAGTCCAAAGATCTCGGCATTACAATGGGACAGCCCTATTTTCAAATTAAAGATTTGTGTGAAAAACATCAAGTTCATGTCTTTTCCTCAAACTATACCCTTTATGGAGATTTATCGGCTCGAGTAATGCAAACCATTGAATCCGAATGGCCACAAATTGAAATTTACTCGATTGATGAAGCATTTCTTGATTTATCTAGCCTGCCTGCTGAACAGCATGAAGCATTTTGTCTGCATCTTCGGCAAAAAATTTTCAAAGATGTTGGCATTCCAACATCCATTGGCATAGGACCGAGTAAAACGCTTGCAAAAGCTGCCAATTATCTAGCTAAAAAAAGTAGACAAAAATCTGTTTTTAAAATTGTGCAAGAAAAACATTGGTTAGAGCAAATTCCCATTGAAGAAATCTGGGGCATAGGACGACAATGGGCTAAAAAACTTAAGAACCTACATATTCATACGGCTTTAGATTTAAACCAACAGTCAGCACATTTTATTCGACAACAATTTAGCTTACCCTTGATGCAAACCACCCTGGAATTACAAGGCATCAGTTGTCATCAAATCAATGCACCGACCCCAAAAAAATCCATTGTAGCCAGTAAAAGTTTTGGACGTTGCCAAACCGAACAGTCTATCCTGGCAGAGGCGATTAGCCACCACTGCGCCAGAGCTACTGAAAAACTTCGTCAACAAAAAGGTTTTGTAGACTGTATTAGTATTTTTATTCGTACCAATCCTTTTCAAGATAAACGGCCTCAATATGCCAATCATTGTCAAATTCAACTACCCGGCCCAACAGACGATATCCGAATGATTACCCAAGCTGCCCGCCAAGCATTAAGCCATATTTTTAAAAAAAATTATCATTATCATAAAGTCGGTGTGGCATTTCAAAATATTATTTACCAGCAACAACAATCACTTTTTGAAACGCATTATCCAAAAAATTCTCAAGATCTCATGCAGGTATTTGATGAGATCAAGAAAAAATATGGGCGTCATAGTGTTCGGCTTGCCGCAGAGGGCAAAAGCATGCAATGGAAAATGAAATCACTGCAACGCTCCCCTGCTTACACCACACGCTGGGATGAATTACCCATTGTTACATAATACGACAAACATGGGAGGTTTCGTCTTCAAAATCAGTTGGCATTTCATCATTTTCTGAGGATTCCTCAGCTTCACGATCAAATAAATTATTTTCCCGAATTTGCCCCTGAATCGGTACAAAATCAACGCCAAAAGCAAGATAGGCTTTTTGTAGAAATGCTTGTCTAAAGGTATCTGTATCCATCGGTTGCATTAATGTATCTTCTAAAATTTCTCGGCTGGCAAATAACTCATCCTGAAATGTACTCGCAGAACGGATATGAAAATCTCGATAGAGCTCACGGAATAAATTTTGATATTGCATCCATAATGCTTGAAACTGTGTTTGATTATGATCTCCAATTAAATAACGCAAAACTCGCTTTCTAATATAAGTATTCGTATGCGATTCATCTGGAACACCTAAATCTTGTCGGGCATTTTGAATTAAATTCTGTTCATAACTTTCAAGAAACTGATAAATTTGAACTGCAAAAATAACTAATTGATCAACCTTAGAACGAAGAGTAGTGTGATGCATGATATGCCCATTCAAAAAAAATGGGCATTATAAATAAGTTTAAAAAAAATATACAGGCGTGACGTATACCAGTATATTTTTAACATTGATTAGAAAGCAATTTTAGCAGTGAAATAAACTTCATTTGCAGATAATATCGCTTGCCAATTAGGAGACCATGCAGGAGTCACAAAGCTGCCAGTTGTTGAATTAATTCGATTAATGCAGGCGTCGGCACTATTGAAGCGGCCAGCATTAAAGTATCGATAACCCACATCAAAACTGAAACGCTCAGTCACTTGCCAGTCTAAGCCTGCATTCAATTGCCATGCAAACGCAGCAAAGGTACTATCTTGCTTGGCATTTGTCATCCAATAAGTGTTATCTATAATTGTATGGAAATTAGTTACCGTATTGTAAGAAACCCCAATACCACCCCCAATGATGGGTTGGATATAACCATATCCATCAATTTCTTTTACTAATCTATTCATCAATTCAGGATGGGAACCTTCCAAGCCTTTTGCATATAAAGTAGCGCTAAACATTAAAGAATTACTAGTTAAGTTAAAATAGCGTGTATTAGGCGCTGAGTTATTTCCCGCTCCATTATTTAGATATTCAAAGTGTTTTGCATATTTATAAATACCTCGGTAAGAATAACTAGCATCAATTTTTAATAAAGGGCTCACAGTATAACCAATACCGGCCATATAAATCGGTACAGTTCCTAAAGAACCATCATAAGTAGTGGTGGGCACAGGCCAAATATTGTACGATGGATGATAATTAATAGAGGCACTGTTTGAAAAGCTTGCTCCCGTTCCAAATTCTACAAACCATGGCATACAAGAAGCATCTGGACAAGTTTTAACTTCACCCATGGTGCCAGCAAAAGCAGAATCGACTAAATTCGATAAACATAAAAGTGCCAAAACATTTTTTTTCATAGCATTCCTTTGTTATTATTCTTTAAAGCTCGAAAAAACTAACAGCATACTTTTCAACTGTCAAGTTCGATAAAATTTGTTACACTAGGATTTTCTTAACATTAGACCATGATGCAGATTTGGATTGATGGAGATGCTTGCCCAAAAGCGATTAAAGAGATTGTGTTTCGTGCAGCCATGAAACGCCAAGTGCCATTATTGCTGGTGGCCAATCAATTTATTCCCATTCCAGCTTCGAACTGGATCAAAAGAATTATCGTTGAGTCTGGCTTTGACAAAGCTGATTTATATATTGTTGAACATGTTGTTGAAAAAGATTTGGTCATTACTAGTGATATTATTCTAGCAGACCTTGTTGTCGCTAAAAAAGCAATTGCCTTAAATCCCAAAGGGATGTTATACACCCCAGAAAATATCAAACATATTTTAGCGATGCGAAACTTAAATGAATCACTAAGAAGTAGTGGTATGATTTCAGGTGGGGGCAGCCAATTAAACGCCAAAGAAATTCAGGAATTTTCCAATCACTTAGATAGAATCATTACGCAAAAAGGTCAATCTTAATCAGGTCCTAAATCAGCACAAAGTTTTTCAAATCTGTCAGATAAACCCAGCATGACATCATTATCATTAGCTGATTTAAAAAAGGCATGCGCCTCTCTTCGAACTTGAACCTCTAAAATCTCAGTGGGATTTTGAAGATCTAATTCCAGTAATTTTTCAGCATAATTTAATGAACTAGCACAATAATTGACGGTATGAACCTGACAATTTTGTTCATGAGAAAGGATACCAGCACTTAATCGTCGACTGCATTGCTCAAACTCATAATCACCTGCAATACAACTTAAATCATAAAAATCTTGATCGACAAATCGAGATGCGGCATTACCATTAGACACACGAAATGCCTGTTTTTGAATATGACGCCCCCGTAAACGTAGTGCTCTATCACTTGATTCTTGTTCATAAGCAAAAATAATTGGCGCTGACTCCCAATCTGAGCAATAGTTATCGCGAGCATGCTCTAGAACTTTCCCTCGAGCAGGTTTTTCTAAAGGCTCGGAATAACTGATATGAAAAAGATCGAGAGAATGGTAATTATTGGTTGTATTTCCAGCTGTATTTATTTGAACATTGCATTGATAAGTAAATAATCGAATATGCTCTGGAACAGGCGTACCATTAGCAGTTTTGAGCGGATTTAATTCATAGCTATTATATTGTGCATAAACCCCGCCATGGGCTAATGCTCTTAAATCCGCTGTAATCAAACGTCTGATACCCATCCCCCACTCATAAATGGGTGCTTCTGGGGTGTAATTTCGAATATCAGAGCTAGAATTCCAAATTCTTAAGATTGAATCGTGATGATCAATCATGTGTCCACGAATATGATGTTTGAATTTTGTATGGGTGTAATCAAAACCAGTCACTTTATAGGCTTTACTGGTTAAGGGATATCTTCGTTGTACAGGCGCTCCAATATCTTGGGTATGGGCAAAACTAAAAAAACTAACATGGTCGCGACGACAAATAAAATTAATTAACCCCTTAGCGTCTGGTCCATAAATTAAGACTTCCATCTGATGTTCAACGGAGTCCTGATGGCGCATCATCCCATATTTCCCATGACTTCGGACCCATTGGTAACCCTTGGGTAATTGGGGTAAAAGATTTTCAGGTAATTCATTAAAAAGTTGATAAGCTCTTTCCTCTTCAAACTCAAAACGCAAATCAACAATTTTTTGCTGATCAATAAAGATTTCTCTTTTATCAGATATTTTTTCATTTTTTTCCAAAGCTTCGGCTGGAAAGAAATGAAAATCGATATTGGCCATGATTACCCAGTTTCAATTCTTCAATAATTGCATTATTTTAACACACAACCCACTGCTGTACAAAAAAAAATCTATCTGGGTTCATCTCGTGATTCCAAATTATCATGAACATGTTAAAATATTAAAAAATTTTCGACGATAAATAAAACATGAGCACATCGAACTATACTGCCGAACATATTGAAGTCCTAAGTGGTTTAGAACCCGTACAACGAAGACCTGGAATGTATACCGACACCACAAGACCTAATCATCTTCTTCAAGAGGTGATTGATAACAGTGTGGATGAGGCGCTTGCAGGACATTCTAAATATATCCTAGTCATTTTACATGCAGATGGCTCCTGTGAAGTCAGCGATGATGGTCGAGGAATGCCAGTGGATTTGCATCCACAATTAAAAATCAGTGGTGTGGAAGTTATTCTTACCAAATTACATGCTGGTGGTAAATTCTCTCAACAAAATTATAAGTACTCAGGCGGCTTACATGGTGTGGGTGTGTCGGTGGTCAATGCATTATCCAAACGTCTAGAAGTCAGCATTTTAAGAAACAAAAAAACCTATCAAATGCAATTTGAGCATGGCCATAAAGTAAGTGAATTAAGTGAAGCTCCTGGTTTTGCCAGAAAAACCGGCACAACCCTTCGTTTTTGGCCAGAAGAAAAATACTTTGACCAACCCCAAATCGCTGTTAAACCTTTAGAGCATTTGCTCCGCGCCAAAGCGGTATTATGTCCGGGACTAACGATTGAATTACATGATGAGATTCATCAAACCAAACAGCAGTGGTGTTACCAAGCAGGACTTGAAAACTATTTACAACAAAATGTACCCCAGCCACTACTGCCTAACCCACCTTTTTGTGGGGATTTAGAAACGGCTGAAGGCAGTGTCAGTTGGGCAGTCAGCTGGCAGCCATTTCATGAACCCATTTTACAAGAAAGTTATGTCAATTTAATTCCAACGATTTTAGGTGGAACCCACGTCAATGGATTAAAAGCCGGTCTTTTTGATGCTATTCATGAATTCTGTCAACTCAGAAATCTCATCCCGCGTGGGGTCAAACTCAGCGCTGATGATACTTGGGAAAACTGTCATTTTATTTTATCGATTAAATGTCATGACCCACAATTTGCTGGACAAACTAAAGAACGCTTAAGCAGCAGAAATGTCACCAGTTTAGTACAAAATCTTGTAAAAGATGCCTTTAGCCTATGGCTTAATCAGCATCGCCAACCTGGTGAATTAATTGCACAACTTTGTATTGAGCAAGCTCAAAAACGTTTAAGACAATCCAAAACCGTTTCAAGAAAAAAGTTAGTACAAGGCCCTGCTCTACCCGGAAAACTTGCCGATTGTATTTCTCAAAATGTTAATGAAACTGAATTGTTTTTAGTAGAGGGCGATTCTGCGGGTGGCTCTGCTAAACAGGCACGTTTCAAAGATTTTCAAGCAATTTTGCCCTTGCGTGGAAAAATTTTAAATTGCTGGGAAGTCGATAGCCAACAGATCTTAAGCTCTCAGGAGATTCGTGATATTTCAGTAGCGATTGGAATTGAACCGGCTGCTAAAAATATTGAGGGTTTACGCTATGGAAAAATTTGTATTTTAGCAGATGCCGATTCTGATGGTGCCCACATTGCGACGTTATTGTGCGCCCTATTTTATAAACACTTTCATCCTTTGATTACGCAAGGTCATGTCTATGTTGCTATGCCACCGCTTTATCGAATCGATATTGGCCAGCTAGTCTTTTATGCGCAAAATGATGCCGAAAAAGAAAAAATAATGCAAAAATATAGTAAAAAATCAGCGAAAATGCAAGTTCAGCGTTTTAAAGGATTGGGAGAAATGAACCCCTTGCAACTTCGAGAAACGACCATGGACCCTTCTACACGAATGTTAGTTAAATTAACATTAGAGAATGAGGAAGAAACTTTGAGTCAATTAGATATGATGCTCGCTAAGAAAAGAGCTGGCGATCGAAAAGAATGGTTAGAAAGAGGAAATTATCCTCTTTCCAATTAAAAGCCACTGCTAGTGGCTTTTAACATCCACATGGTTTTTTCAACTTGTACCAACAAATCAGTTAAAAAAGTCACATTGCCTTCATCTTCATGTTTTTTAGACAGATTAATGGCATCGTAAATGTTATCGATTAATACCGTGTAATCTTTAATTAAATCAGATACCATTTCAAAGCCTGATTTATCATAATGTGCATCTTTTAAACTTCGATATTCAAGAATTTCTGTAAGTGTTGCAGGTGCATTAAAGTCCATAGTCAGCATTCTCTCTGCCACCAAATCAACAAAACCAAATAGTTGTGTATACTGTTCCTCAAAAAAAACGTGCAGCTCTTTAAAGTTGGGACCTTTAACGTGCCAGTGATAATTTTGGGTTTTAAGCAACAACGAGTATAAGTTTGAAAACAATACTGACATTGAGCGATGTAAGTCTTTCATAAGATTTTCCTTATCAAACATTCCCTACTTATAAGTATAGTTCAACATTGGAGAATGCGTAGAGTTATCCAAAGAATTAGCAAAAAAACCAAATTTTTGTAATTCACTGGCTTCTAAACGTAAATGTTTTTGATGTTTTTTAATTTGTGCGAGCTTTTTTTTGTACTTCAGCATGAAGTATTTTAAGCGTTTAATTTTTTTTCTTTTTTGAATCTTATCAAATTCCTTTTCAGCAATTTTTGCCAAAAAGTTTTGTTGATGGATGTTATTAAATAAGAGAATATTTTGTTGATGGATAAGTTGTTCTTTGGCTTTATAACTGCATAATTTGTTCATCCTGAACCTCACTTGCAGATTTTTTTATTATTAGACTTTTTGAGTATAGTAAAGATTTGAAATTTTGCTGGCTGATAAAAAAAATATTTAAAATAGGCTTACTGAAAAAAACCAGTTTGATTAAAAAAAATGGACATGAATG
>DNMA01000202.1:0-3021 GCA_003489505.1 Legionellales bacterium
TGACCTACCATGTTATCTGTAACGAAAACCGGAACATGCATTCTACCATTATGAACAGCTATTGTTAGGCCGATCATATCTGGAACGATAGTCGAACGACGAGACCATGTTTTAATCGGTTTCTTGTTGTTTGTACTGACTGCATTATCAACTTTCTGCAGTAAGTGTAGATCAACGAAAGGACCTTTATATATTGAACGTGGCATAATTTAACCTCATTAATCTTATTTCTGATGACGCGAACGAACAATAAAAACTTGAGTTCGTTTGTTGGTCCGTGTTTTGTATCCCTTAGTTGGAACACCCCATGGAGATACTGGATGACGACCACCCGAAGTACGTCCCTCACCACCACCGTGTGGATGGTCTACTGGGTTCATTGCCACACCGCGAACAGTAGGTCTAACACCGCGCCATCTAGTGGCACCTGCTTTACCTAATGAACGTAAGTTGTGTTCACTATTGCTCACTTCACCCACAGTAGCGCGACAAGTAGTATGTACTCTT
Source organism: Legionellales bacterium (assembly GCA_003489505.1). Classification (GTDB taxonomy): domain Bacteria; phylum Pseudomonadota; class Gammaproteobacteria; order Legionellales; family Legionellaceae; genus UBA2653. The sequence goes on from DNMA01000202.1 coordinate 508, forward strand.
CTCATCTCGCCTGAACGAAGTCTAATAGTTGCAAACGCACCCTCTTTAGCAACGATTTGGCCGCTAGCACCAGCACTTCTTAACAATTGAGCACCTTTGCCAGGTTGTAATTCAATTGCATGGATAACGGTACCAACTGGAATGTTTTTTAATGGTAAGCAGTTTCCGACAGCAATCGGAGATTGTTCACCATTTTGGATTTTGTCACCAGCTTTCAAAGAAGAAGGAGCTAATATATAACGTCTCTCACCATCTTTGTACAGAACCAAAGCAATTAATGCAGTTCTGTTTGGATCATATTCCAAACGTTCAACTGTTGCTTCAATATGATCCTTATTACGTCTCCAGTCAATAATACGGTATTTAGTGCGAGCACCACCACCAATATGACGAACAGTAATACGGCCCATATTGTTTCGGCCACCTGTCTTAGGTAAAGTTTCTACCAAAGAACGTTCTGGTTTGCCTTTATGAATATTTGAATGAACAACTTTTACGAGGCCTCTACGACCAGGTGAAGTTGGTTTGGCTTTAACTATTGGCATTTTATATCACCTTAATCTACTGATGCAACATCAAGATCAAATCCAGCTTGAAGCGCTACATAAGCTTTCTTCCAGTCACTGCGCTTGCCAGGACGACCACGAAAACGCTTACTTTTACCTTTGACATTAATTGTTGATACTTTTTCAACTTTTACATTGAAAATTGCTTCAACAGCATTTTTAATATCAAGCTTAGTTGCATCTGTGGAAACTTTGAAAGCGTACTGCTTCAGTTTATCAGCTAAAATAGTTGATTTTTCTGAAGTATGAGGTTCACGCAAAACGATAAATTTCTGTTCTAGATTCATTGTAAAAGCTCCTCAACTTGCTTTAAGGCTTCCGATGTAATAAGAACATGCTCAAAACGTAGTAAAGAGTATGGGTCCATAAATTCAACATCACAGATATCAAACTGAGGTAGATTACGTGAAGCCAAGTATTCTGTTTCACCAAAATCGTGCACTAAAATTAATGCGTTATTAACATTAAATGAATTCATTAATTTTAAAAATGCTTTTGTTTTTGGCTCTTCACAAACAATGTTTTCAACTACATGCAATCTTTCTTGTCTTAATAATTCAGAGAAGATAGCACTTAATGCAGCCTTGTACATTTTTTTGTTTAATTTTTGGGTATACGAACGTTTTTTAGAAGCGAATGTAACACCACCACTGCGCCATATTGGACTACGGATAGTACCAGCACGAGCACGACCTGAACCTTTCTGATTCCATGGTTTCTTACCGCCACCACGAACTTCAGAACGTGTTTTTTGTGCACTGTTGCCAGAACGATATGCGTTTAATACCGCATTCACAGTTTGATGAACTAATCCTTCGTTGTATTCACGATTGAAGATTTTTTCATCAACGCTAATTTCTTGTTTAGTGTCTTTGGTTATAATATTCATGGTTTACGCTCCCGCCTTCTTAACCGCATGTCGAACTTCAACACTGCCACCAGGGGCTCCGGGTACCGCACCTTTGATCATTAAAACATTCTTTTCTTGGTCAATCTTAATAATTTCTAAGGTTTGAACTGTGCAACGCACGTTACCAAGATGACCTGCCATTTTCTTACCTTTGAAAACGCGGCCTGGTGTTTGGTTTTGACCGATAGAACCTGGAACACGATGAGAACGTGAATTACCATGGGTTGCATCTTGTGTTCTAAAGTTATGACGTTTAACAGTACCTGCAAAACCTTTACCTTTAGAGGTGCCAGCGACGTCTACGTATTGACCTTCTGCAAATAAGTCAGATATCTGTACGGAATCACCAACGTTGTATTGTGTTGCTTCTACTAATCGAAACTCGGCTATTAAATCACCGGCTTCAATATTAGCTTTAGCAAAATGACCTGCTAAAGGCTTATTGACACGAGATGATTTTTTTTGGCCAGAGGTTAATTGTAGAGCATGATATCCATCTTGTTCTAAGGTTTTAATCTGAGAAACAAAATTGGGCTTAACTTCGATTACTGTCACAGGTACCGCTTGACCGTCTGTTGAAAAAACGCGGGTCATGCCGAGCTTGCGACCTAATAAACCTAGTTTCATTTTAAATTTACTCCATCATCAACTGATACGCCGATCAGAAGCTTTAGCTAAATGCTAAAGCTTACTTCTTGTCGTCTAAACTAATTTGAACATCCACACCTGCAGCTAAATCTAGCTTCATTAATGCATCAACAGTTTTGTCAGTTGGATTAACAATGACAACTAATCTTTTATGAGTTCTTAATTCATATTGATCTTGAGCATCTTTGTTGACGTGTGGAGAAATCAAAACAGAAAACTTCTCTTTGCGGATAGGTAAAGGAATTGGGCCCTTAACCTGGGCACCTGTTTTCTTTGCAGTTTCTACGATTTCTTTGGTTGAAGCATCGATCATACGATGATCAAAAGATTTCAACCGAATTTTAATATTTTGGTTCATAACTTGCACCATTATTCAATGATTTTTGCAAC
>DNMA01000202.1:3325-3593 GCA_003489505.1 Legionellales bacterium
TGATTTTTGCAACAACACCAGCACCGACGGTGCGACCACCTTCACGAATAGCAAAGCGTAAGCCTTCGTCCATCGCGATTGGTGCGTGTAAGTTTACTTGTAATTTTACGTTATCACCAGGCATAACCATTTCGATGCCTTCTGGTAAATCGCAAGTACCAGTTACGTCAGTGGTTCTGAAATAGAACTGAGGACGGTAACCGTTGAAGAAAGGTGTATGACGACCGCCTTCATCTTTTGATAAAACGTAAACTTCCGCTTCAAATTT
>DNMA01000202.1:3977-4828 GCA_003489505.1 Legionellales bacterium
GTACCACGTAATAAAACACCTACGTTGTCACCCGCACGACCTTCGTCTAATAATTTACGGAACATTTCAACACCAGTACAGGTAGTTTTAGTTGTATCATGGATACCCACGATTTCAACTTCATCACCAACGTGAACAATACCACGTTCTACACGACCTGTTACTACTGTACCACGACCAGAAATTGAGAATACGTCTTCAATTGGTAATAAGAAAGGCTTATCAATATCACGCTCTGGTTCTGGGAAGTATCTGTCCATTTCAGCAACTAATTTCTCAACTGCTGGTACGCCGATTTCGCTGGTGTCGCCTTCTAATGCTTTTAAAGCAGAACCGATAACAACAGGAACATCGTCGCCTGGGAATTCGTAATAGCTTAATAAGTCACGAACTTCCATCTCAACTAATTCTAAAAGTTCTTTATCATCAACCATATCCGCTTTGTTTAAGAACACAACGATGTATGGAACGCCTACCTGACGAGCTAAAAGAATGTGCTCGCGAGTTTGTGGCATAGGGCCGTCAGCTGCAGAACATACTAAAATCGCGCCGTCCATCTGAGCAGCACCAGTGATCATGTTTTTAACATAGTCAGCGTGTCCTGGACAGTCAACGTGTGCATAGTGACGGTTATCAGACTCATATTCAACGTGTGCTGTAGAAATAGTAATACCACGAGCTCTTTCTTCTGGAGCAGCGTCGATTTGGTCGTAAGCTTTCGCTTCACCACCGAATTTCTTAGCCATAATTGTTGTGATCGCAGCAGTTAAGGTAGTTTTACCATGGTCTACGTGGCCAATTGTACCTACGTTAACGTGCGGTTTTTTTCGTTCAAATTTTTCTTTTGACAT
>DNMA01000216.1 GCA_003489505.1 Legionellales bacterium
TGCCATAGATTCTATTGTGCATGACCACTTCTGTATCGGCACAAAGAATAGGGCGGATGGGTCGGTTTTTCTCTACTAAGTATTGCCAGGCAGCCAATAACTTTTCATGGGTGATGCGCTGAGAGTATTCTAGTGGTGATTCAGGTGGCTGATGTTCTTCTGGAATATCAATATCTAAAACTTCAAATTTAACACCCATTTGTTTTAAGAGCTCTTGGCGGCGCGGGCTTTTGGATGCAAGATAGATAAGCATGATTTAAAATTCCAAAAAAATAATAATGCATTTTAGACTATACTTAATTTGAAAAAAAGGATGTTATTTGATAAGGAGAAATCATGAGAAAATTTTTAGTCTGTCTGTCTGTCTGTCTGTCTGTCTGTTTAGTCAACTTGCTTTAGCAGCATGTACTGGCACTGCTGTCTCATCTTGTTCAGAAATCACTGATCAGAGTACATGTGGTAAACATTATATACCTAATAAGAATGGTGGTACGGGGTGTGTAACAATTGAACCATCATATCAATCATGTGCTACTCAATGTGGATGGAATAGTTATTGTTCCAATTCTGGTGGTCACTGTTAAGAGAGATTAAATGCTGTGCTTGCACACAGCACCCCATTGAGATTATTCATCCCAGCTTAAAGTACCACCCGCTTGGTATTCAATGACACGAGTTTCAAAGAAGTTTTTCTCTTTTTTCAGATCAAGCATTTCACTCATCCATGGGAATGGGTTTTGTGCGCCAGGATATTGTTCTGGTAAGCCGATTTGATTGAAACGACGGTTGGCAATGAATTCTAAGTATTCACGGAACAGTTCAGCATTCATACCTAAAATACCATTAGGCATGGTGTCTTTAGCGTATTGATATTCTAAATCCACACCATCTTTGATCATTTTAATCATGTCTGCTTGGAACTCTGCAGTCCATAAATGTGGGTTTTCAATCTTGATTTGATTGATGACATCGATACCAAAATTCATATGCATTGATTCATCACGTAAAATGTATTGGAACTGCTCTGCAGTACCGACCATTTTATTACGACGACCCATCGATAGAATTTGGGTAAAACCGACATAGAAGAAAATTCCTTCAAAGACGACATAAAAAGCAATCAAATCACGTAGTAAACGTTGATCGTTTTCTGGCGTACCGGTTGAGAAGTTAGCGTCCCCTAAACTTTGGGTATAGGGTAAGGCCCAGGCCGCTTTGGTTGAAACCGATGGTACTTCACGATACATGTTAAAGACTTCAGCTTCATCTAAGCCTAAGCTTTGAATAATGTATTGATACGCATGGGTATGCAATGCTTCTTCAAAAGCTTGACGCAATAAAAACTGACGGCATTCTGGATTGGTAATATGACGGTAAACCGCTAATACCAAGTTATTGGCAACCAATGAGTCAGCTGTTGCGAAAAACCCTAAATTTCTTTTAATAATGGTTCTTTCTTCAGGGGTTAAACCATTGGGGTCATTCCATAATGCTAAGTCGGCACCCATGCTGATTTCATTAGGCATCCAGTGATTCGCACAGCCTGTTAAGTATTTTTCCCATGCCCAATTATATTTAAAGGGCACGAGTTGATTGAGGTCCGCACGGCAGTTAATGATTTTTTTATCATCGACTTGAATACGAGCAGCGCCCATTTCTAAATTTTCTAAGCCAGTTGCTCCAATTGGCTGATGAGCTTGATGAGTTGATGTAGATAGGTTTTCCATTTTTTTCTCCTATTGGCAAGCTTCGCAATCGGGATTATCGATTGAACAAGCTAAAGGGGCTGGGTTAATTTTAACCGCATTTAATGCGCCATCGCTAATGGTTGATTTTTCAGCGTTACTTGCACCTAAACTGCGTAGGTAATAGGTGGTTTTTAAGCCGCGTGACCAAGCTAAGCGATAAAGCGAATCGAGTTTTTTCCCAGAGGGTTGCGCCATGTAAATGTTTAGAGATTGCGCCTGGTCAATCCATTTTTGGCGACGAGAAGCAGCTTCAACAAGCCAGTTGGCTTCAATTTCAAAGGCAGTTGCAAAACGCGCTTTGATATCATCTGGAATACGACTGATTTCCTGAACGCTACCATTGAAGAATTTGAGGTCATTGACCATGACATTATCCCAAATCTTTAAGGCTTTCAGTTCACGAACCAAGTAAGGGTTCACTATGGTGAATTCACCCGATAAATTCGATTTCACATACAAATTCTGATAAGTGGGTTCAATCGATTGAGAGACACCGCAAATATTAGAAATAGTTGCAGTCGGTGCAATCGCCATGATATTGGAATTTCGAATACCTTGGGTTCTGACTTTAGTACGCAAGACTTCCCATTCTAATTTCTGGCTTCTATCTTGTTCAAGATTTGCACCACGGGCTTGTTGTAAAAGGTTAATCGAATCAATGGGTAAAATACCTTTGCTCCATAAAGAACCTTCATAAGTCTCATAAGCGCCACGTTCTTTGGCTAGATCGCAAGAAGCATGAATCGCATGATAACTGACCAACTCCATGGAGTAATCAGCGAAATCAATGGCTTGTTGAGATGCATAATTGATTTTTAACTCATATAACGCATCTTGGAAGCCCATGATACCCATACCAATTGGACGATGCTTCAAATTCGAATTGCGTGCTTGTGGTACCGAATAGTAATTAATATCAATAACATTATCGAGCATGCGAATCGCTAAATGAATTGTTTTTTCTAGCTTTTTCTCATCCAATTTACCATTTTTAATATGAGCAGGTAGGTTGATACTACCGAGGTTACAAACTGCAATCTCTTCTTCTGAAGTATTGAGTGTAATTTCGGTACAAAGATTCGAGCTATGAATCACCCCTGCATGTTGTTGAGGTGAACGCAGATTACATGGATCTTTGAAAGTTAACCAAGGATGTCCTGTTTCGAATAACATCGATAGCATTTTGCGCCATAATTGAAGAGCAGGGATACTTTTGGTATTACGTAATTTACCAGTGCGAGCTAACTCTTCATATTCTTGATAGCGTTTTTCAAAAGCTTTACCATATAAATCATGTAAATCAGGCGCCTCTTCTGGTGAGAATAAAGTCCAGTCTGCTTGTTCTTCAACGCGTTTCATGAATAAATCTGGAACCCATAAAGCGGTGTTCATGTCATGCGTACGACGTCTATCATCACCGGTGTTTTTACGTAATTCTAAAAACTCTTCCACATCACGGTGCCAGCATTCTAAATAAGCACAAACTGCACCTTTACGTTTACCACCTTGGTTCACCGCAACTGCTGTTGCGTTGGCCACATTTAAGAATGGAACAACACCTTGTGATTTACCATTGGTACCTTGAATGTGAGCACCCATTGCGCGAACAGGAGTCCAGTCATTTCCAAGACCGCCTGCAAATTTTGACAATAAAGCATTATCTTTGATGGCGCTATAGATAGCATCTAAACGATCTGGAATCGTGGTCAGATAGCAACTGGATAATTGAGGACGAATAGTTCCTGAATTAAATAAAGTGGGTGTTGATGCCATGTAATCAAAGCTTGATAGCAATTGATAGAATTGAATTGCCCACTGCTCTTTATCTTTTTCACGCATTGCAAGACCCATTGCCACACGCATAAAAAATGCTTGGGGTAATTCATAACGCTTGCCATGTTCATGAATAAAATATCTGTCATACAGGGTTTGTAAGCCTAAATAGGTAAAATCAAGGTCACGTTCTGCTTTAAGCGCTTGACCGAGTTTATCTAAGTCAAAAGTGACTAAAGAGGCATCTAATAAGCCTTGCTTAATACCATGGTGAATAAATGCTTTAAAATATTCAGCATAGCGTTGTGCCGTATCTTCTTGAGAGACAGGAGCAGGCTGATTCAAATGATTGAATGCTTCTTGTCTTAAAGTGTTTAATAATAAACGGGCACTAACCTGGCTGTAATTGGGCTCAGTTTCAATAAATGCACGAGCAGCCATAATTAAGGCTTTATGCACATCTTCTAGTTTTGCTTGATGATAAAGATTTCTTAATGCTTCTTGGGCAACCATTTCCGCTGAAACATCTTTTAAGTTTGCACAAGCTTCTTCAACAATAGCTGTTAACCATTGGGGATCTAGTGGAAGCAATTCACCATTGGGCATGGTGATGAGTAAGGTTTTATCATCTTGCGCTGCGGCTGCATGCGTGGCTTCTCGGACTTTACGTCTTTCTTCACGATATAAAACATAAGCACGAGCGACTTGATATTCACCACCACGCATCAGAGCTAATTCAACTTGGTCTTGAATTTCTTCAATATGAATGGTGCCACCAGCAGGTAAACGTTTGTGAAATGTTTCACTGATGTATTGTGTCATTTGGTCGAGTTGCTGGAAAATACGACTCGATGCAGCTGCCGCAATGCCTTCCATCGCGATAAAAGCTTTATTGATAGCAATTTTAATTTTATTTTCATCATAAGGGACAACCGTGCCATTACGTTTAATGACATTTAATTGCCCAACTGTAAAATGAGTAGACTGACCTTTTGGGGGAGCCGTTATAGTCTGTTGAATTTCTTGAGTCTCCATTTTTTTCTCCGAGCTGTTGGCTGAAGTTCATTTTTATACAGCGCTTTGCGATTAAATACTACATATAGTTTTTCAAATACCTATATAACAACAAGATAATGTGTTTTTACAAAAACTGCAATAGAATAACTCTGCGATAAACCTGTGGATAAGTTGTGTAAATCAGGTGGGTGAATGAAAGTGTCTTTATTTTGATCGAGGTAGAACCACGATCGAATCGCTTACGGATGCCAATCCAGGCATGTGGAGAAAAAAACCAGGAAATTTTGCAAAAAATTGGGTTGAGCTACCACCATCGAGGTTCAGAGCGCTTTGACAAGCTAGTGGGGGCGCTTTTATCAGCTGGGCAAGTTGTGCCAAGGTGGTTGGAAAATACTGGGTAATGATGATAGCTATTTCATTTTCATTTAATATGCACAAAGCAGTGCGCTCGGCATAACCTGGTCTTAAAGACGGGATATGATGGTCGACAATCAATCTGGGTCCTGCTTGAATGGCAAACTCAATATTTTGTTTAGTGCTAAATTGTCGGGCACTCAAAATATGCGCTTTTTGGTTTTGTACGTAAAACACACCCCACCAGCTGATATTTTTAAAAGCATTGGTGTGGTTAAAATTCGAAATACGAAGCCCTAGCGGTTGGTCTTTTTGATCAAAAAAACCACCATTAATCGCCAGCGGCGCATTAACGTGTTTGGCATAATGTTCAATAGCTGGAAATTTAACATTCACATCTTGGTGACTGATGATTTTTAGTTGATGTTGAGATAAATTAACCTTAAAGACATGTATATGTGACCAGTCATTCAGATAAATAGGTGCTAAATCTTGATATTCAATGCCGGGTTCAAGTGTTTTCCATTGGGCAAAGCAGAGGTTAGCCAGCGAAATGGCTAGCAAAGCAATAAATTTTTTAAATATGCTTTGCCTCTTCATGAGATTCCAGTATCCTTATGTTTAGCGCTTCAACTAAAAATTTGAACATATATGATGAAAACAGAGCTACAAAATAACAGCGTTTCGGGTTTAAAGTCAATTGATTCTTGCCAAGAAATTTTAAAACAAACTTTGGCACTTTGCTTAGAGCATGGTGCAACAGATGCCAGTGTCGACTTCGGACAAGATATTGGTTTTAATGTGGATGTGCGACTGAGTGAAGTTGAATCTGTCAGCTTTCATCAAAATCAATCGGTGAGTATAGAAGTTTTTATTGGGCAACGTAAAGGGATAGCCAGTAGCAGTGATTTACGTCTGGAATCGATTCAAAGAGCTGTCAAAGTGGCCTGTGATATGGCTAAAGTCAGTGCCATCGATACTTGTTATGGCTTAGAAAATTTTAAGAAAAGCTCAAATACTCAAAACCTAGATTTATATCACCCAGCTGATTTCCATACAGAACAAGCCATTACGAAAGCAAAAGAATTAGAGGCGCTAGCAAGACAGCAAGATAAACGTATTGTGAATTCAGAAGGGGCCAGTGTATCGAGTTATCGTATTTTGAGCGCTTCGATGAATACCAAGGGTTTTGAAGAGGTTTTGTATTCAACGCGCCATTCCATGTCTTGTGTGTTGATTGCTAAGCAAAATGATGAAATGCAAAGAGATTATGCCTTTACTACCGCAAGAGCGATAGAGGATTTGGATTCTATTCAAGGTCTCGCCCAGTTAACTGCCAGTCGGGTTTGTTCGCGCTTAGGTGCAAAACCCATTCCAACGCAAGAAGTGCCAGTGATTTTTAGTCAGCGAATATCTGCAGGATTAATGGGTGCCTTAATCAGTGGAATTAGTGGCGCACAACTTTATCGAAAAAACTCATTTTTATGTGATTCATTGGGTAAAAAAATATTACCTGATTTTGTCAATATACAAGAAAAACCATTTATTCCTAGGGGTTTAGGGAGTAGTCATTATGATAGTGACGGTGTGGCAACTCGTGAAAATATCTTTGTACAAAATGGGGTGATTGCCCAATATGTATTAGGCGTGTACTCCGCACGAAGACTCGGTGTACAGAGCTCGGGTAATGCCGATGGTGTACATAATTTACATGTCAGTGCAAATGCTTTGGATTTACAAGAACTGATGCAAGCAGTGCCAAAGTGTTTTGTTGTGACTGAATTGATGGGCCATGGTGCACAAATGCTCACCGGTGATTTTTCCCAAGGTGCGAGTGGTTTTTGGGTGGAAAATGGCCAAATCCAACATGCAGTAGAAGGTGTCACTATTGCTGGAAATCTTTTAGATATTTATCAAGATATTATTGGAATTGGTGCAGATGTTGACCATAACCGTTCTACCCAATGTGGTAGTATTTTAATTAAAAAAATGATGGTTGCAGGTCGATAGTGTGTTTTATTCGGGGGGCTCTAAAGGAGTTCCCCGAATTGATGAAGATATTTAGCCTTTGTCGCGGAAGGTAATACGGGCTTTACTTAAGTCATAAGGTGTTAATTCAACTTTGACTTTGTCGCCAGTTAAAATACGAATATAGTTTTTACGCATACGACCAGAAATGTGCGCGGTAACAATGTGACCATTTTCTAATTCAACGCGAAACATCGTGTTGGGTAATGTATCAATTACAGTACCAGACATTTCAATGTGTTCTTCTTTTGCCATAAATAATCCAAAATACTCAAAATGATTCAAACGATCATGCCTTAAAATAGACGAATTGACAAGATTTGAAATTTAAGATGAGTGAAATAAAAAAAACCCGAACCGTTTTAAGGGTTCGGGATGGTACAGACTTAGAGCGATAAAATTTATTTAAGCCGCTAAACCTTTAATTTGAGCAGACAAACGGCTCTTGATTCTTGAAGCTTTATTCTTATGAATAATGCCTTTTTGTGCTGCTTTATCAATAACAGGTTGTGCTTTAGCAAAAGCCAATTTAGCTGCTTCTGGCTGTTTTGTTTCAATTGCTTTAACAACATTTTTTACAAAAGTGCGAAACATTGAACGTGCACTGGCATTGCATTGACGCAATTTGTCATTTTGGCGAGCACGTTTAATTGCTGATTTAATATTCGCCACAACTATACTCCAACATAATTTGATTACAAAGTAAGATATCGAATATGCCTGATTAATAATGAATTGTCAAGATTTCTATTTAAAAACCACAAGATATTTTTTCATTAATGTTTTACAATCAATTAATTTTTATAAAAAAACAGATATCTAGGATTTTTTAATGAATGCTGCGCAGGTGGTGGAAAAAAGACAGAGTTTTTTAAGATCAACTTCATTAGTCTCTTTGATGACCTTTTGCTCCAGATTATTTGGTTTTGCAAGAGATATGTTACTGGCCCAAATTTTTGGTGCACAAGAAGGGATGGACGCCTTTTATTTAGCTTTTCGTATCCCAAATTTCATGCGACGTTTGTTTGCTGAAGGGGCTTTTTCTCAAGCATTTGTGCCCGTTTTAGCGCAATACCAACAAAAACATGGTTTTGATGAAGTCAAAGTATTTTTAGCGCGTGTGTCTGGCTGTTTAGGTTTGGTTCTTTTTTTAGTGACGATTCTAGGCATGATAGGCGCTCCTTGGATTGTTAAAATCTTTGCGCCAGGTTTCGAAACGGGGGGATTGCGAGCGACTTGGGCTTCTCAAATGTTATCGATTACTTTCCCCTATTTAATGTTTATCTCATTAACAGCGATGGCAGGGGCGGCTCTTAATACTTATGGCTATTTTGGTGTGCCTGCTTTTACACCGGTGATTTTGAATTTAGTCATGATTGGTGCTGCAGTTTGGGGACGTCATTGGATAAGCCCATCGGTTTTTGCTTTGGCTTGGGGTGTCATGATTGCCGGCTTTTTACAGTTTTTTTTACAAGTGCCTTTTTTAGCGCATAAACATTTATTGGTTGCACCCAAGGTGGTTTGGAGTGACCCAGGGGTTAAAAGGGTCTTAAAACTGATGGTGCCTGCATTATTTGGCGTTTCTGTTGCTCAAGTGAATTTATTGGTCGATACCATGTTTGCTTCATTTTTACCAGTGGGTAGTGTGACTTGGTTATATTACACTGACCGTTTGACAGATTTTCCTTTAGGTGTTTTTGGGGTGGCTATTGCTACGGTAATTTTACCGCATTTATCTAAAAAGCATGCTTCGAAAGAACACGATCAATTTTCTAAGACCCTTGATTGGGGATTGAGAATGATTTTATTAGTGGGTATTCCTGCAGCAGTGGGGTTGATTGTATTTGCAATGCCTCTGGTGGCCAGTTGTTTTGGTTATGGGAAGTTTTTAGAAGCAGATATTTATCAGACACAAAAAAGTTTGATGACTTTATCTTTTGGTGTGCCTGCTTTTATGGTGATTAAAGTATTGGCCTCAGGTTTTTATTCTAAGCAAAATATTAAAACCCCTGTTAAAATTGGGGCATTTGCAATGCTAGTCAATTCGATATTATGCGCGGCTTTAATTATTCCTTTGAAACACGCAGGACTAACGTTGGCTTCCAGCTTAGCCGGTTACTTTAATGCGGGCGCATTATTGTTTTTATTACACCGCAGAAAAATTTACATCCCAGAAGCCCATTGGTTAAGATTTGCTATTCAAGTCGGTATTGCCAATATTTTGATGGGTGTTTATTTATATCTTATTAAAGGCGATATGGCTTACTGGTATCATTTAAAAGTTAGCATGCGCTTAAGTGTCTTATTGATGCATGTCAGTATTGCCGCTTTTATCTATTTATTAAGCTTATGGTCTTGTGGCTTTAATTTTAAAGAGTTTCGTGGTTTAGGAAGATAATTTCAGGGAGAAGAATTTTGATGCAAGCAGAGAAGTTTTATGAAAAAAAACACTTAAAAAGTATTCCTATCGAGTTTACCACAAAAGAAGAGTGGCCAAGCATATTGGGTCAATGGTCAGAAGATCAGAAACAGCAAGCCACATGGCAGACATTTTCCGGGAATCCTGGAGAGGTGTTTTTATGTTTAGATGCAAAGGGTCTGCTGCAAAAAGTTTATTTGGGTACAGCACCAACACGTTATTTTTTTGCAATTGCTAGTGCCGCTTTAAAGTTGCCTGCTGGAAGCTATCATTTTGAAGATGAGCTTGATGAATTTGATTTAATCGCTTGGGGGATGGCGCAGTATAAATTTATTCGTTATAAAAATGTTGAAATCAATCCCAAGATGTTGGTTTTATCCGATAAGCTATATGCCAAAGTTTTACCTTGTGTTGATGCTGTTTTTAAGGTTCGAGATTTAATTAATACGCCAGCAGAGGATTTAGGGCCAGAAGATTTGGGTATGGTTTTGCAAGGCCTTGCCCAAAAGTATCAAGCAAAATTTTCAAGTATTATAGGCGATGAGCTTTTAAGTCAAAACTTCCCTGCGGTTTATGCCGTGGGTCGAGCAGCTCCACAAGCCCCACGTTTACTGAAATTGGTTTGGGGGCAAGAAAAGCATCCGAAAATTATTTTAGTGGGCAAAGGTGTTTGCTTTGACTCAGGTGGTTTGGATTTAAAACCCGCCAGTGCCATGCGTGCCATGAAAAAAGACATGGGGGGAGCGGCTCAAGTCGTTGGTCTTGCTCAGTTAATTATGCATTTTAATTTACCGATTCAATTACAGGTTTTGATTCCAGCAGTAGAAAATGCCATTGATGGTCAAGCGTTTCGACCAGGGGATATTATTCGTATGCGAAATGGCCTTCATGTTGAAATTGATAATACTGATGCGGAAGGACGTTTAATTTTAGCAGATGCTCTAACCTATGCCTGTGAGCAAAAGCCTGAAATGATTATTGATTTTGCAACTTTAACAGGTGCTGCAAGAACTGCTGTAGGTACTGAAATTTCAGCTTTATTTAGTAATCAAGATGAGTTTGCGAGAAAAGTACAAGAGTTCAGTACTAAAACCAATGATTTTGTATGGCAAATGCCTTTATATGAGCCTTATATGAGTATGTTAGACTCTAATGTTGCAGATATGACCAATTCAACTTCATCGCCTTATGCAGGGGCTATTACGGCTGCTTTATTCCTAAAAAAATTTGTTGATGAAAAGATTTGTTGGGGGCATTTTGACCTGATGGCTTGGAATATTTCTACCAAACCTGGACGTCCAGAAGGTGGAGAGGCTATGGGCATGTTAACAATATTTAAATTTTTGTCACAAAGTTAAAAAAAATCGATAGAGCTTCGTTTGTTCTGTAAATTCTGTTTTACTTC
>DNMA01000181.1 GCA_003489505.1 Legionellales bacterium
CACGTCGGTGTATTACAAAAAAAACCTGCCGACCCCCGTTATAAAACGCTTAAAGAAAATAGCGCCAACTTTCTGAGCGCGCTCCAAGCGTATCCAGAATTTATTGAAAAAATCAAACAGCTCGCTAAAATCCCTCACCCTGACGAGATTGAAATCGAGTGGGAGACCTTAAGTTCTTACTATCAATTGCTTCCGCTACTGGTTGCCTGTCTGCATCTTGAATTTGAAGCACAAGAGTGCATGGATTATATCTATATTGCCCAACAAGCGATTTTTGCTTTGGAACAAACTGACTTAAGTCTTTATTTTGATGCCCATCTACAACATCTATTGATTGATGAGTTTCAAGATACCTCTTGGGTACAATTAGAATTAATTCAAAAACTAACAGAGCCTTGGCCCCATCATGATACGGTCAAAACATTATTCTTAGTTGGCGACCCGATGCAATCGATTTATCGTTTTCGAAGTGCCGATGTTGGCATTTTTCTTAAAGTTCAACAACAAGGGCTAGGTGAATTAGCCTTAGAGCCACTTTATTTGTGTCAAAACTTTCGTTCCAATACCCATTTGATTGAACATTTTAACCTATATTTTAAAAATATATTTCCACAAAAAGAATTTATCCTTGAAGGGGCTGTCACCTTTCATTCGGCACAAGCGGTTATTCCTGCACAAGATGATTGTTTTGTCCATGCAAGTCATTACGAAGATGAAACTCAACAAACTCAAGCCATCATAGAAATTCTTAAAGAAGCTCAACAATATCCTGATATTAATGTTGCGATATTAGTGCGTACTCGCACCAAACTACCACAAATTCTTAAAGCGCTTGAGGATGAATCCTTAAGTTTTTCAGGCATTGACTTATTCCCCTTGAGCGAGCGTTTACATATTCGTGATTTGTGGAATTTAAGTAAAATTTTTCTTGAGCCTGGACACCGCGTGCATGAACTCAGCGTGTTAAGAAGTCCTTTGTGTGGCTTAAGTCTTGAAGAATTAGAATCACTTTGTCAACACGCTCCAACGGGTAGTATTTTCTCAAGTATGACACTTCTAGAAAATCCCTCTCAGCGCCTAACTTTCTTTTATACCTGTTTTCGAAAAGTCTGGTATAAAAAACATCAACAATCTTTAGTCGAGCTTATTCAAGAGCTTGCAGAGCAATTATCTTTTTTCCAAACGCTCACCCCAGAACAACGCCAAGAGGTTTTAACATTTTTTCAGATTCTTGAACATGCTTGTGAGAAAAGTATCTGGCCAAGTCTTCAAGAAATTCAAGATAAACTTGATCATACTTTTGTCTCTTCTGCAGGTGGTCCGAAACTACAAATCATGACCATTCATAAATCCAAGGGTTTAGAGTTTGATTGGGTCATCTTGCCAGATATGGGGCGTATGAGCCAAAATTCAAACCCGCCGGCATTAAAATGGTTACGTGCAGAGCATCCTAATGATTGGCAATTACTTCCTAATATCAAGCACCCTAGCCTTCACCTCATTGAGGGCTATGAAGATAAACAAGAGTATTTTGAATTACAAAGATTATGTTATGTTGCCTTCACCCGCGCTAAAAAAAGACTTTATTGTTTAGATGGCCAAGAAAAAGGAGCCTCTGGCTCTTTTCGCCGATTATTTCCCGAAGATTATTTGCAAAAAGCTCAAGCGTCAACAAAAAGCGTGATAGAAAAAAATCATGAGTCTTTAATGTTTCGAGTACCTCAATATCAGTATATTCAAGAACCACTTGAAAAACCCCCTGCCTTTCATGCTGGAGAATGTTTTCAAAATAAGCTCTGGCAAAAACATTTTGGCACCATCACCCATCGAATATTACAATGGATTTGTCAATTTCATCCACAGTCACTTTCAGATATCCCATGGGAAATTGCCCGTTATCAATTTAAAACACTTGGATGGTCTGCCAAAGAAACTGAAAAAGGAATAGAAAAAATCCAAGAACTGATAACGCAGTTTTGGCATGACCCAATTGGTCAATGGCTTAAAAAACCTCGAGCGTTTGAAAAAAATGAATTTGCATTACTGATTCAAGATGGTGATATTGTGAGAAACGCTATCATCGATAGAACATTTGTAGAAGACAATACCCTCTGGATTATTGATTTCAAAACTCATACTGAAAAGCAACAATATCAACAACAACTCAATCGCTATGCTCAAGCACTCAATGTTTTGTATCCTCAATATCGCCTGAGTTGTGGTTTATTTTATTTAACAACGGCCACATGGAAAACCTGGATACCGACCCTACTTGAAGAATTAACGCCAGCATAATCAAAAACATTCCCACGATACTGGTTTTAGAAAGCGACTCATCTAAAATATAAGAACTAAATGCCAATGTCATCAACGGACAACAAGCGGTTGCCAAAGCAATAGAAAAACCATTGACATGTTGTGAAGCTTTTAACCAAAACAAGTAAAATAAAATGATGGATAAGCTCATTAAAAATAATATCAATAATAATTGAGGCTGCATGCTTAATATTGAAAAGCCACTGCCCATGATACCCGGTATAAAAATCAAACTACTAATCATAATAATCATAATACTACTTAAAAGGTTTGGAATGGGCAATGGAAAACGTTTTGAAAAAATAAAATAAATGGTATCCGTGAGTAATGCTAAAAATATCAGCAAACTGCCCCAGTGTTGCGATGGAAAGTGCAATTTATCAAGAGGTTGATAATGAATTAAAACGATTCCAAGCGTTGCAATCAAAATAGCTAGCACTTGATAAATATTTAAAGCTTCTTTTAAAAGTAAAAAAGAAAAAATTAAAATCATTAAAGGTAATACGCTATACATCAATCCAGCATAACTTGCCGAGGTGTAGCTTAATCCGCCATACATGAATAGATTAAATAAACACCCCCCCAAAAAAGCTTGAGTAAATAATTTCACCCAGTCATTAAATTTTAAAGCTTTCAAACATTTATAATTGATTAAAATAATGGGTAAACCCAGAAGACTTGCAATCAAAAAACGAAAACCCAGCATAATTTTTAAAGGCATGTGTAATAACAAAATTTTATTACACACGATACTGATAGCTATCATCAATTGAGACAGCAGTAAAATTAAAAAACTGACCAATGGCATCATTTCACTTTTTCATAAAAAAATGATTATCCTATGCCATTTCTCTGATGTCTACAGCTTGACTTTATCTTTTTGATAGTGCTACTTTAAATCTCTTCAGAAACTATAAGGACGTTCCATGTTTCGCGTTTTACTCCTTGGCTTACTCATTTCACCGACATTTTCCTTGGACACAAAAAAAATCGTAAGTAAAGCACCTAAAAATTTTCTAGAAGTGAGAACGACTTGTTATCAGACCCATGATGATAACGTTCAAACCCCTGGACCAACTGTTTGCCCAGCATTGACTCGTTTAGTGAAAAGGTTTAAAAATACTAAAACCCTAGATCGATATGTCGCATGTCATATTACTAAAACTAACTATATCTTACTTGTGCCTGAATATTGCATCGTCACCTATTGCACACCCTGCACTTTTAAAGCAGTTTAGAAAAATTTCACTTTATCGATTTAAACTTTTGGTAATTTTGTGACCACTGATAGTCTTTTTCAATTGCCGCCTGAATTCCTAGCAAATCTGATTGCAAATGTAGCATGTAAAGATATGAGCTAGGATATTGAGGCTTATTGAAAAAATTCAATGAAGATATTTTGATACCATCAAAACGCTTTTGAATTAAAATCGGAAGACTTTGAAGAATGATGGTTAATAACTTGTCCAAATAAATACAAACCTGATCCCAAGGTTTTTTTTGAGCTAGCATCGGCTCTAATTGCGAAATTAAAGGTAATATCTGGATTAAAATCTCATATTTTGGCGTTTTAGCATCTTTTAATTCCAAAGCTTTTGCTTGCAATAATTGATAATGGGCCATGATTAATGAGTGCCCTCTGGATACAGCAAAAATGCGTACTTGATGCTCCAAAACATTTTGAGATTTACCCCATTGACTATCCAAGCAAATCAGCTGTTTCATCTGCTTTTTGGGATTATCATGACCATGAATCATCAAAATACTTTCCTGAATACTTGGATGTTTAAAATTTTGATTTTCATAACCTCTTTGCCAGATCCATTGGTAAAAAATGGACTCTGAATTTTTAAATAACCCTAAAAAATTTATAAAAGATTTGATAAACAATTTTTGAAATTGGATATTTAATTGTTCAATAGCACTTGCCATTTCAAAAGAATTATTAAACTCAGATGAAATGCTAAATGCTTTGAATAATTTTAAAAATTTATCGATGCCATTGGGAGCATGTGAATACAACATCAAACACCATTGTGGACTTAATAACTCATAATCCATTAATTTTAAGGCAGGTAAATAAATGTTTTTAACCCAGGCAGTTAAATTAATCAAAAGATCATTTTGCTCATAAAGTTGTAAGAAATCCTGCAAAGCTTTAAAATGAAACCACGAACAAGTTTGTTCAGATGGAATAATACAGTCAAACAAAACACCTTGCTCGTTGGCAAAATGACTTAAGAATTCAATCCCGTGATTTGAAACCAAAATACTTAATTGAATCTGCTTGGTCAACATGAGTTCTAATAGTAAAAAAGTAAAATAATCATTTTGGCCTCTATCAGAAAATTCATCACCAATCAGACGCACATGCTTGAAGTGTTTTGAAGACCACTGCATTTCAGATAATATTCTTCGCATTTCTTTGATATCTTTTAATAAGCGATCGGGGGTTTGCCCTTGGCTTAGAAATTTACCTTGCAGATAATATAACTTAGAAAAGCGTTCATACTGAGTTGTCTGTATTTTCACAATACCATGGAATATCAAAGCATAGAGTAAGAGCAAGCTATTACCGTGTAAATCACCAATAGTTAGGCTTAAATTGGAGCCATGAGCAATAACGGCCTGCGGACATTTTAAAAGTTCTGCTTTAGCGATATCTTTAGCGTAGAAATAACTAGATTGGCTGGGTAATTCTTTTGGCATTATCATCAATATATGTAAAAAAAAACATTCTAACAAACATTTGGAAGTTTTTCTTACAATTAATGATTTTTTTAATTTAAAATCAATTTAATCAAGGTTAAAAATATAATGCTTGAACATGGTGTTTAACTTGTAAGATGCAATCTTTTGTTTCCTGAGAACAAACCATTGGAATACAGCAATTGATACCTTGGTCGGCACAGCCCCCCTCAAAAGAGGCCCAACCTTGTGGATATTGCTTCAAACGAATTAATACAGAACGAATACTGTAAGGCGCACCCATTTGTTGCATAGCCTGATAAATATGATGCGTATCCAATGAAAAGACTTGATGGGCTTGCAGCTTGGTAGATGCGTCTTCTAAATGATACCTTCCCCAATAACCGCTTTGACAATCATGACTTTCTAAAAAATTTAATGTCAAAGTCTGTAATTGAATCGGTTTTTGATTTTCCAACCAAAAGACCAAAGGCTGCTGCCAATCATCTAGAATCAAAAAATCCTTGATTGGGCTGGCATAAACTTGAAATGCGAATAGCATTGCAAGGAAGATTTTCTGGACTTGCATATTTTCCCTTATTTTATTTTTTTAACAGAAATCAACCCTCCGATTTCTGATAGCTCTTGATAAAATCGTTCATAATCTTCAATTTGATTGACTTCTAATACCAATTGTAAACGATTCACCCCATCTAAACCTTGGACTTGAGTTTGCATCGCAATAATTCGAATATGATACTTGCTAATTAAGTTGGTAATGGATTTTAATAAATCAGGTCTATCATGGGCTTTGATTTCTAATTTAATCACAAACTGCATCGGCTCATCTAAAGCTTCACCACCCCATTTGGCATTCAAAAATCGTATACGTTGCTCATCACTGGCTTGAGTGATATTGATACAATTTTGGCGATGGATAGAGACCCCTCTGCCTAAAGTCATATACCCAACAATTTTATCACCTGGCGATGGCATACAACATTTTGCAAAATGACTAAGAAGATGCCCTACCCCCTCAATCACAATACTTTTAGACAAATCGATGGTAGGCGTTCTTAATGGTGAAAGAACTTTAGGTGGACTTGAACTAGGCGTTAAACGACTAATGATTTGTACGGGTTTGATATCGCCCCGCCCCACTGCTGCTAATAAATCCTCCATTCGATTTAAATGAAAATCCGGCAGTAAGCTTTCTAATTTATCCATTTTGATATGAGCTTGTTTTAATTCTCGTTCAAGAATATTTTCGCCTTGCTCGACATTTAAATCAAAATCTTGTTTTTTAAACCAATGCATAACTTTGGCTTTTGCTTTGGCAGTGGTTAAATAAGCTTGTTGGTTACTAAGCCAATCTCGTGATGGTTTTTCAACTTTACCTGTTAATATCTCGACTTGGTCGGCTGTTTTTAAAACATGATTTAAAGGTGCTATCACCCCATTGACTTTTGCTCCTCGGCACCGATGACCAATGGTAGTATGCAAATGATATGCAAAATCCAATACCGTACTGCCCTTATTCAAATCAATCACTTCATAATTTGGGGTAAAAACATAGACCCTATCATCTAAAACGGGTGCTTCAATATGCATGGTGTGCGAGTCTTGTTTTTCTAACTCTTGGTGCCAAGCCAGAACTTCTCTGAGCCAACTAATTTTTTGTTCATGCGCAATTTCAGCACTGATAGGCGAGCCTTCTTTGTATTTCCAATGAGCCGCCACCCCCATTTCTGCTTTTTGATGCATATCAAAGGTTCGAATTTGTACTTCAAAAATTCTATCTTCGGGGCCAATCACTGCCGTATGCAGGGATTGATAGCCATTGGGTTTGGGATTACTGATAAAATCATCAAACTCTTTAGTAATTGGTGTCCAGAGGGAATGAACCAATGCCAGGACCTGATAGCACTGCTCAGTAGAATCAACAAGAATTCGAACAGCGGTTGCATCATAAATTTCATCGAGCGGCACTTTTTTTCTAAGCATCTTATTGTAAATGCTATGAATATGTTTAGAACGCCCATAGATGGAAAAATGCGAGAGATTTAAACTTTTAATGTGATACTGAAGCTGTGACACAATCCAATTCACATAACGGTCACGCTCAATGCGTTTAGAACGCAGACCTTTAGCAATGGTTTTATAATCCGCAGGATGCAGATAACGAAAAGCCAAATCCTCTAATTCCCACTTCACCGCACCAATTCCTAAACGATGAGCTAATGGGGCATAGATATTCATGGTTTCTAAAGCAGCATTTCTTTTAATGGTTTCTGGCATATGGGACATAGAACGCATGACACATAATCTATCAGCTAATTTGATTAGAACGACACGTACATCGTCTACCATGGCCAATAGCATTTTACGCCAATTATCTAATTGGGATTTTTTATGTGCAAGCTTATCAGAGGCTGAAGAATGCGATAAAAGACTCATTCGCAAGACGCCTTCCAAAAGTCTTGCCACTTCAGAACCTAATTGCTCCTGAATCACATCGATGGATAAATCGCCATACAAGACTGTTGGATAAACCACTGCCACAATCAAAGAATGCAGGTCCATGCCTATATCGGCTAAAACATCTGCCATCGCCAGACCATGCCAAAAACAGGTTTCACCTGTTTCAACGGCAAAATCATGACCAGATAATTCTGTAAGACACAGAGCATGCTTGAGCAGTAATAAATTTTGAGAATATCCCTTCTCTGTTAAATGTTCCAGCCACTGGTCAATCGACCAGTGATGAATCGACTCTTCCTTGATTTTAACCATCCATTATCCTTTTACAAATAAAGCCATTGATTCAATATGAATAGTATGTGGAAACATATCCATCACCCCACCACAGACCATTTGATAACCGTATTTTGTTCTTAAAACATGTGCATCTCTTGCTAAAGTTGCTGGATGACATGAGACATAAACAATACGCTCTGGCCCGAGTTCTCCTAATCCCTCGACAACGGCTAAAGCGCCATCTCGAGCAGGGTCAATTAATACTTTATTAAAATCTAATTTCTTCAATTCTTCAACTGAAGAAGTCAGCTGTAAATCCGCAACCGTAAATTCGACATTATCAATAGACTGGCTTTCGGCATTTGCTTTTGCTCTTTTAAGCATCTGCTCATTTCCTTCCACACCATAGACATAACTGACGGTTTTAGCAAGTGGTAAAGTAAAGTTTCCAAGACCGCAAAATAAATCCAAGACTCTATCGCTAGGCTTTAAATCGAGTAATAAGAGCGCTTGCGCAATCATTGCTTCATTCATGCTTTGATTTACCTGAATAAAATCTAAAGGCTCATAAGTCATATGAACATCATATTGCGGGATTTCAAATGACATGGAAAAGCTAGCTTCTTTAGGATAAAAAAGGATTAAGCTATCAGGCCCTTTAGGTTGTAAGTAAATTTTAAACCCGGTTTCTTGCCCAAATTGTTCTAAAAGCTCTTCATCTTTTGCTTCTAAAGGAATTAAATTTCTAAAGACTAAGGCACACTGCTCCCCAACTGATATCTCAATTTGGGCAATTTGTTTTGCAGAGGGCATCGCATTGAGTAAAGCTTTGATTTGTGGGATTGCAGGTCTGATACGAGAATGCAGAACATGACAATCTTCCATATCCATTAAATACTGAGGATTTCTTTTTTCACGAAAACCTAAAAGTACTTTTTCTTTTTTGGGAACATATTTGACGCCCAGTCTTGCTTTGCGACGATATCCCCAAATATCAGTTTGCAAGGGTGCTAACACTTCATTTGGGAGCCCACCACCCATTTTTTTCATTAAACCTAACCAATGATTTTGTTTATATTTCAGTTGACCCTCAGCTGAAAGATGCTGGAGCGAGCAACCGCCACAGACCCCAAAATGAGGACAAGCTGGCTCTACACGTTCAGGGCTGGCTTCAATGATTTCATGCACTCTGGCTTCATCATAGTCTTTACGTTTTTTAATATACGCAAAACGAACTTTTTCACCGGGTAAAGCCCCTTCAACAAAAACAATTTTACCTTCAACTCTTGCGATTCCGCGCCCATCATGGGATAAGTCTTCAATGTGGACTACATCCGATAACTCAACAACTCTCATGTTCTAAACCTCAAAGTTCCGCAATTAAAGCATCGACATCTTGCGGAGTCATTTCAACAAACTGACCTCTATTCAACCAGCGAGGTAACTGAATAGGACCATATTTCACCCGGATTAAACGGCTGACTTCAACCCCTTGGGATTGCCATAAACGACGCACGACACGGTTTCGACCTTCACTGAGGGTGACGTGATACCATGCATTGCTATTTTCACCACCACTGACTTTGATATCATCAAATTTTGCCATACCATCATCTAATTCCACACCTTTCTTAAGATTTTTAATGATCTCAGGGGTGACTTGACCGAATACTCGCACAGCATATTCTCTTTGGTATTCATATTTAGGATGCATTAAGCGATTGGCTAATTCACCATTGTTGGTAAATACTAACAAACCACCAGTATTGATATCTAAACGCCCAACTTGCACCCAACGGCCTTGGGTTAAACGTGGCAATTTATCAAAGACTGTACGGGGATGAAATGGGTCATGACGACTTGAAATTTCACCCAATGGCTTGTTGTAGATTAAAATTCGGGTACGGGAGACAATTCGAAGTGGGTTATCGATAACACGACCACGTAAACTGATTTTATCTTCTGCTTTAACCACATCCCCTAAAATTGCCGTTTTGCCGTTGATTTGTAAAAGGCCTTGCTCAATCCAACGCTCCATTTCGCGTCTGGAACCATAACCTGCCTGGCTTAATACTTTTTGTAAACGCTCAGAACTCATTTTTTACTCCGCTTGTATCTTGGGTAATTCATCAAGACTTGATAAATTAAAATAATTTAAAAAATTGGTCGTAGTGGCATACAATGCAGGCCTTCCCGGACTCTCACGATGGCCTATTACCTTCACCCACTCTCTTTCTAATAAGGTTTTTAGAATTTGTGGGGCGACCGCCACACCACGTTTTTGTTCAATATCCCCTCGAGTTAAAGGCTCTTCATAGGCAATGATGGCTAAAACTTCCAATAAGGCTTGAGAGTATTTCTTGGGTTTTTCTTCCCATAATCGCTGAATCCATGGCGCAAACTCTGCTCGAGTTTGCATACAATACCCGCCAGGCAACAATTTCAATTCGATGGATTCACCCTGATATTTTTCCATGAGTTGATGAAGAGCCTTTTGCAAAAGTTCTTCTGACATTTGTGGGTAATCATGAAGCAGATGATACAGTTTATTAAAAGGCAAAGGCTCACCAGTAGCAAATAATAAATTTTCAATCACAGCATGCAAGGGGCTAGTCATTAAAACTCCTCAGTGCCTTAAAAAAACGAGGATTTCCAACCCAGGAAGGCTCTTGTTGATGCACAACAAACACCTATGATCCACGACCTGCAGCACAGGATTTATCATGACTATGATAGCTTTTTTTTTGCGAAAAGTCTTGAATTTTTATTCTGAATCAATCATAGCAGTTTTGGAAAATTTTAAGACGTTCTCGATGCACATCAAAAGCCTGCAGCATGTTGATGTTGCTCTTTTGATTGTTCCATCCATTCCTCAAACTTTTCCACAATTGGTGCTGTGGCATTTGCTATCTGATGCATCAACTCCATGGCACCAGCAGCGGCAAGAATTCCTTTAGATTGGTCAGCTAAAGCAATCCCTTGGAAATAATTTCCTTCATACATCGCTTGAATAGCCGCTTGGTTGATTTGCCCATTAAGCTCTAAAAGAGCTTGCACATGGTCAGCATCGTAAAAACTATCCATAATATCAGCAATGGTTAAGACCCAGCCCGCACCTGGAATTTGACTCAAGACCATCCCCACTACAATATCGGTACCTGTTTGGGCAATTGCATACTTCATTTTACCCGAACTATCAGGTGCATAACAGCAGCCAAGCCTTTAAAAATACTTTTCCACATACTCTTCTCTTGAAATTTTATTAATGGAATTTATCTTCGCATTGAAGATAAGTTTTGAGCTCTTGGCATTAAACTTTCATAC
>DNMA01000102.1 GCA_003489505.1 Legionellales bacterium
TGATGGAGGTGATGGAGGTGATTAGGCTAAAGTATGGCCTCTTTCTTTGATTGTCTGGGGTGAGGTTGACATAATACATAATAAAATCCGATGAATTGTTTCACCGGATTTTATAGAAATTTTTGTATTGAGCTTATTTCAATTGATACTCAACGGTTGTCACAATTCTTACTTTCTTGAAAATAGAATTGCCAGAATCAAAACTAGAATTGGCATCAGTGATGGTAAATAAACCCTGCGAGGCATGGTGGATTTGCCCTAATGAAGTTTTAGAATCTTTTGCAAAGCTCTCAGCTGCAATACGCGCACTTTGAGTTGCAGCCTCTAACATTTTAGGCTTGATGGTATTTAATTGAGTAAAGCGATAAATAGCATTTGAAGAGGTAACAACCACGCCTTGTTGTACTAATTCTCCTGTATTTTGAATGGCATTGGCAACTTGGTTGACATTGCCACTGGTCACCGTAATTCCAGTATCAGCACTAAAGCGAGGAATATCTTGATTGGTATTATAAGTCACGCTTTGATTATCGGTAACGGATACTGAGTTCATGCTTAATTCATTTTCTTTAAAACCTTGGTGAATCAGAAAACTACGAGTAGCCTGTTGGGCTTTTGAAATATTATTATAAAGCTCATTCAAATCATTGTTGACCAATTTGATATTGAGCGTCCAAATAGCCTCATTGGATTTGACGGTTTCTTCGGCCAGACCTTTTACTTCAACATATTGGGTTGGGTGTTTAGCGGTTAAAAACCCCAGTCCAATGAATAAACCACTTAAAGCGATACCTGTACTTAAGATAAGTGTTGATTTTAATGAAGCCATTTTAAACCCCAAAATAATTTAGATTCAGTTCACGAGCGGCTTTGACATCATCCAGTCGAGCAACTGGCGTGGTATGTGGAGCCTGTTTTAATATAGCACTGTTGTGAATGATTTCATAACGTATTTGCCGCATGGCTTCAATAAAAGCATCGAGCTCTTCTTTGCTTTCCGTTTCAGTCGGCTCAATCAATAAACATTCAGGCACTAAAAGCGGGAAATAGGTGGTTGGGGCATGAAAGCCAAAATCTAGTAACCTTTTAGCAACATCCATGGCCGTGACACCATATTGGTTTTTCTCCTCTTGTACAGTGATGATGAACTCATGACTGGCTCGACGTTTTGGGTAGGCGGCATGATAGCCTAGTTCTTGAAGTTTTTTGAGTAAGTAGTTAGCGTTCAATGATGAGTATTGACCAATACGCTTAACACCTTCTTGACCTAAATTTCTGATGTAGAAATAAGCGCGCAAAAGCATGTTGACATTCCCCATGAAGCAAGATAAACGGCCAATACTGTCTGGATGGGTACTTTTTTCACTAAAAAAATAACCTTGAGCATTTTTTTCTACACAGGCGACCGGTAGGAATGCTGCCAGTTTTTCATTGACTGCCACGGGACCAGAACCTGGGCCACCGCCACCATGAGGGGTTGCAAAGGTTTTATGAAGATTTAAATGGATGACATCAAATCCCATATCACCGGGGCGCACTTGTCCAACAATCGCATTTAGGTTTGCGCCATCATAATATAATAAGCCACCTGCTTCATGAACAAGTTGGGCAATTTCAATAATTTTTTTAGAAAAAAGACCAAGTGTGGATGGGTTGGTTAACATAATCCCAGCCGTTTTAGGGCCAAGTTGAGATTTTAAAAATGCTAAATCAATATCACCGTCTTCACCGGTTGGGATTTCAATAATATCCATGCCACACATTGCAGCAGAAGCAGGATTGGTCCCATGGGCTGCATCTGGAATGAGAATTTCAGTTCTTGCAAAATCTTTTCGATGCTGATGATAAGCTTTGATCATGGCAACACCAGCGAACTCACCTTGAGAGCCCGCCATAGGTGTTAAAGCAATTTTTTTCATGCCAGTGATATCGCATAAATAGGTTTGTAAGTCTGCAATTAATTTAAGAATGGCTTGACTCAGGGGTGCGGGTGTCAGGGGATGTCTTTGTTGAAAGTGAATATCTAAAGCAGCTTTTTGCACGCCACGAGGATTGTATTTCATGGTGCAAGAGCCCAAAGGATAGAAATTTGTATCAATAGCAAAGTTCTTTTGAGACAGTTTGGTGTAATGTCTTACCACTTGCAGTTCTGAGCATTCAGGTAAGCGGGGTGCTTGAGTTCTTAAAAGATTTTTAGGTAAATCAATGGGCTGTTGAGCGCTTGGCATTTGTGCCAAGGCAATTCTACCCGAACTAGATTGTTCAAATATTAACATGTTAGGCTCCTACTGTGCAGCTTGGCGTGGTGGAACAATTTTTTAAAACTTTTTCAATGACTTGCGTATAATTTAAAATATCTTGTTCAGATACTTTTTCAGTTGCACAAATCAATACACAGTTTTTATATTCATTGAAATAAGGTTCCAGGGCGAGACCTCCCAAAATCCCTTCTTTTTCAAGTTCCTGTAGAATTTTTTGTGCATGGATAGGGAACTGGATGGCCGCTTCATGAAAATAGGGGCTAGAAAATAAGAGTTTTACACCTTTGATGCTACATAGTTTTTGCACCAAAAGATGGGCATGATGAAAACTACTCTCTGCCATGCGTTTTAAACCTTCAGCACCCATTAAGCTCATAAAAATGGTTGCTGCCGTTGCATTCAGTCCGACATTGGTACAAATATTTGAGGTGGCTTTACCACGGCGAATATGTTGCTCTCTGGCTTGAAGCGTGAGTGCAAATCCATCTTTTTGGTGGATATCAACAGTTCTACCTGCCAATCGTCCAGGCATTTGTCGAACATAGTCTTTTTTACAAGCTAAAAGGCCTAATAAGGGGCCGCCAGAACCCATGGGTATTCCTAATGGCTGGCCTTCGCCACAAGCGATATCAACGCCTGATTCACCCCATTGCCCAGGTGCTTTGAGAGCACTTTGTAATAGAGGATTAACACAAGCAATACTTAAAATTTTCTGAGATTTAGCCCAGTTGGTGAGCGCATCAAAGGGCTCGATGTGGCCAAAAAAGTTATTTTGTAAAACCACCATCGCAAAAACTTTGCTGACATCTAAGCCTTTGAGGGAGTTGATATCAGTAATCCCGAGCGTGCTATCAAACTGAAGCTCTTTGAGGGTGATGTTTTGTTGCTTAAGGATGGTTTGCAATACCTCTTTATAGTGGGGGTGTAAGCCATAGGGAACTAAAACTTCATTGCCAGTATGGTTTTTTTGAATTCTTTTTGCCATTAAAATCGCTTCAGATAAAGCAGTTGCCCCATCATAAAGCGAGGCGTTTGCAACATCTAAACCAAATAATTCAGCAATCATCGATTGAAATTCATAAAGAACTTGCAAGGTGCCTTGAGACACTTCGGCTTGATAGGGTGTATAAGATGTTAAAAATTCCCCACGAGTTGCTATATCCCACACAGCAGCTGGAATATGATGATGATAGCATCCTGCACCTAGAAAGCATTTTAAAAGTGGAATGTTTTGACAAATTTCTTGAGCATGCTCCAATAACTGCATTTCATTGAGCTCTTTTGGAATCGTGCTTAAACTGGGTTTTTCTAAAGTTTTGGGAATTTCATCAAATATATCTTGAATTTGTTTAATCCCGATACTATCAAGCATTTCTTGCGTATCTTGTGCGGTGTGGGGAATAAAAGACATAATTTTAATCCTGTGTTATTTCTTTGGAATAAAAATCTTGATTCAATAATGCTGAGGTTTCTGCATGATTGCTTGCAGTAATTTTACAAAGCCATCCTTGACCAAAAGGGTCTTGGTTGATGAGCTCAGGTTGATTCTTAATACTGAGATTAATTTCACTGATAGTGCCAGAAATAGGGGCATAAAAATCCGCAGCAGCTTTAACCGATTCTAAAACACCAATTTCTTGACCCGCTTTGACTTCTTGTCCCACTTCAGGTAATTCAACAAACACGATATCGCCTAAAAGATTTTGGGCATGCTCGGTAATCCCCATGGTCATGGGCTGAGATTCAACATCAAGCCATTCATGAGTGCTGGTGTATCTTAAATTTTGTGTATGAGTCATATTAAACATCCTTTTTATTTTGATGAGCTGGAATAAAAGCGAGTGCTACAGGCCTTAACAGGATAGCGTTCTTGGCGAATTTCGACTTGCAAGGCTTGAACATCGACATCATGATTGATGCGAGCAAAAGCAATAGATTTTTCTAAACTTGGAGAGTAGATACCGCTGGTGATATGGCCGACAACTTTATCCTGACTGATGATGGCTTGGCCATGACGTAAAATCGAGCGAGCCTCTAACGTTAAGCCGATAAATTGTGGGCTTTGGTTTTGGTCTTTTTCCTGGAGGATAGCGGCCTTGCCAATAAATTCTCGGTCTTGTGCTTTCCAGGAGATGGTCCACTCTAATCCGCATGATAAAGGACTAATGGTTTCATCCATATCTTGGCCGTTTAGCATATAGCCGGCCTCTAGTCTTAGACTATCTCTTGCGGCTAATCCACAGGGTTTCACGCCTGCTTCAATTAATTTTTCAAGAAAAATCTGAGCTTGTGGTGCAGGCATGATACATTCTAAGCCATCTTCACCGGTGTAGCCGGTTCGACTGAAAAAGAACTCATTATCTTCTACACTATTAAAACGTTTGAGGGTACTGACCATATCTAGTTGATAAGGATCTAGTAAACCCAAAGTTTTTTCAAAGGCCTTGGGGCCTTGAATAGCTAACATACAAAGCTCGGGTCTAATTTGTAAGCCAACAGCAAAATGCTTGGCTTGGCTATTTAGCCATGGAATTACTTGGTCTTTGGTGGCGGCATTAAAAATTAAGCGATAGCTATCGGGAGCGCGGTAATAAATTAAAACATCATCGATGATGCCACCATTTTCATTACACATACAGCTATAGCATGCACCACCAATATGCTTAATTTCGTCGATGTCGCGAGTCATGAGGTAGCGTAAAAAGGGACGACATCCAGCGCCGATAATATCAATAATGGTCATATGAGAAACATCAAAGACACCGGCATCTTGTCTAACACATTGGTGCTCTTGAATAGCTGAACCAAAATGAAGGGGCATCATCCAGTGATGAAATTCAACAAATTTAGCATGGTATTTTTGATGTATAGAATATAAAGGTGTTTGTTTGGTCAACGACATTTTAAACAGTCCTTGTTGTGTCGGGTTTAATGATTATTACCAACAAATAGGGTCTCGACAAGAGTTTTTTTTGATTTATTTTCTAGTGAAAAAAACTTAGACAATCGTGACTTTTGGGTAGTAGGCTTGTGCACAATTACAGGGCTTATCAATGATTTTAGCTTCATACTGTAAAATGGCGTAACCTCGACTTGTAGCCGAATCATTTTTGACAATGACAAGATTAATTTCCAGATTTTGTTTGAGGGTATTGCCTTTGCCTTGGTATTGGACTAATACAGGCATGCTAGCTTTCCAAGTATTGGCATTGGGTTGAGTAGTGATCTTGGGTGGTAAAGTTGCAACTGCTGAGACTTGAAAATGATTTTCTTTGACTTGTGTGATAATATTGCTTCGATTGAGCGTATCTAGATATACTTTCCAGGCTTCGGCAGTAAAATATTGAGACATGTCTTTTTGTCTGTCTATTAAATTAGTATCATTAAAGGTATAGGTGTTGATGATAGCTTCGTTGACCCAAACTTGAAGGGGAACGGATGACTCTAAAGCTAGAGAAACATTAAAAATAGATACTAAACATAAAATATGGGATAGTTTTTTAAACATCTTGGTGACTCCAGTCCATATGGATGTATTACTTCTAAATTAGCATCAACTGTGAATGCGAAGCAATAGCTTGATTTAGAGCGCTGCTTGTTTATGTTTTGTTCTTAAAGTCTAAAACATCGGTTTGTTGCCGTAGAAGTGGTCGTATGATACATTTGTGCTTTAGGGCGGAATAACAATTTCACCATTTGGGTGTGATTAATAATTAGGTGAACCAATGAACGATTATAATGTTTATTCCAGTGATTTGAAGTTAATCAGTCGAGGCATTAATCGATTTGATATCTTGCTATTGGCCCTGGTTTGTATTGGTTTATGGATTTTTGCCCAAACCGGCTATCAAATGGCAATCCCCTATGCCCTTGGTGAGCCCATTCAAATTTCTTTATCACCCACCGTGTTGCCACAGTATGCTTTGCGTACGGTCATCAGAATGTTTATTGCCTTATTTTTTTCAATCATTGTCAGTATGATTTTAGGGGCATGGGCGGCAAAAAGTCGAAAAGCCGAGCAAATTATTATTCCTGCCATTGATGTGTTGCAAGCGGTTCCGGTATTAAGTTTTTCAGCATTGACGGTGACCGGTTTTATTCAATTATTTCCTGGTAGTTTATTAGGGCCAGAATGTGCCTGTATTTTTGCAATTTTTACTGCGCAAGTTTGGAATATTATTTTTAGTTTTTATCAATCTTTGAAAATGGTGCCACATGATTTAAAAGAGGCATCAGTCATGTTTCAACTCTCTGCCTGGCAACGCTTTTGGCGTTTAGAAGTGCCTTTTGCGATTCCTAATTTATTGTGGAACATGATGGTTTCGATGTCTGCCAGTTGGTTTATCGTTGTCTTTTCTGAAGCCATTGCTGTGGCGCATCAAGAAATTCGTTTACCAGGAGTGGGCTCTTATATCGCAATTGCTATTGAAAATCGTGATATGCACGCGGTCATTTATGCCATTCTAACCATGGTGGTGGTGATATTTTTATATGATCAATTACTTTTTAGACCCTTGATAGCCTGGTCTGAAAAGTTTCGTATGGAGCCATCAGAAGAGGGGGGGTATCAATCCAAGGTTTTAGATTGGATATATGAATCTTATTTATACTATCATCTGAATGAGTGGTTGGGGGCATTTCGCTACGCCTGGATTAATATGTCCTGGATTAATCGGATATTTAAATCCAGTGATGCTTCAAGGCATTTAGAACAAAGTGAGCAAGTATCTTATGTTTGGAATACTTTGATTTGGTTAAGTATCGCCTTTAGCGTTTTTATGTGTAGTTATTATGTTTATGAGCATCAGGCTTTCCAAGAATTAAAGCATGTATTTATTTTGGGTGCGATTACAGCTTTTCGTGTGGTGATATTGATTATCTTAAGCTCTTTAATCTGGATACCTATCGGTGTTGCCATTGGTTTAAGAAGTCGTCTGGCACAAACCATGCAACCGATTATTCAATTTCTAGCGGCATTTCCTGCTAACTTATTTTATCCTTTATTTGTGATTGCAATTGTTAAATATCATTTAAATCCTGAAGTGTGGCTCACCCCTTTGATGATTTTAGGGACTCAGTGGTATATTTTATTTAATGTGATTGCAGGGGCAACCATGATTCCTACCGATTTGAAATTATTGACAGCAAACTTTCATGTCAAAGGTTGGTTATGGTGGAGGCGTTTAGCGATTCCTGCTATTTTTCCTGAATTTTTAACCGGTGCTGTGGCAGCCGCTGGTGGGGCTTGGAATGCGAGTATTTTAGCTGAGTGGGCCAGTTGGGGGGATGCCAATTTAAAAGCAACCGGATTGGGAGAGTATATTCGTGCTCAAACCATTTCAGGCGATTTTACCAAGCTCATGCTAGGCACTTTAATGATGTGCTTTTATGTGCTGTTTTTTAATTATGTGTTGTGGCGACCTTTGTATCGCTTTTCCCAAGAACGATTGGGCATGGCCTAGGAGACATTATGTCGGAAACTATTATTGAAATTCAAAACGTGTCGAAATCGTTTCAAAAAGAGGCCGGTCAAGATGTATTGGTTTTAGATAATATCAATTTAAAACTGCATAAAAATGAGATTGTGGCGCTTTTAGGCAAGTCAGGCTCTGGCAAATCGACTTTATTGCGGATGATTTCAGGTCTTATGCCACCCAGTCAAGGTACGGTGACTTATCGCGGAAATACAGTCAATTCTCCTGTGCAAGGGGTGAGCATGGTTTTTCAGTCGTTTGCTTTATTGCCATGGTTAACCGTTTTGGAAAATGTAGAATTGGGTTTAGAGGCTCAAGGCTTGTCTTTAAATGAACGCCGAGAACGGGCCATTCAAGCGATTGATATCATCGGTTTGGATGGTTTTGAGTCTGCTTTACCCAAAGAGTTATCCGGTGGTATGCGACAGCGTGTGGGTTTTGCTAGAGCATTAGTGGTCAATCCTGACGTATTATTAATGGATGAGCCTTTTTCGGCTCTTGATGTCTTAACCGCTGAAAATTTAAAATCCGACTTACTAGCTTTGTGGCAGGGTCATAAAACCAATACTAATGCGATTTTATTAGTGACGCATAATATTGATGAAGCGGTAATGCTTGCTGATAGAATTATTATTTTAGGAATTAATCCTGGAACAATTCAGGCTGATATTCCTGTGAAATTAGAGCATCCTAGAGACCCTGAATCCAGAGAGTGGCGTCATCTAGTAGAGCATATTTATCGTTTAATGATTCAATCAACCAATCATAAAATTCGCCAAAATTTAAGAGAAAAACAAATTAGTTTGGGCTATCGCTTACCTGATGTAGAGCCTTCTGAGTTGTCGGGTTTGATTGAAACGGTTTCTTCTTTTGAAAACCAGGTGGATTTACCAGAATTAGCTGATGAATTGATGATGGACGTTGATGATCTCTTCCCCATTATTGAAACCCTAGAAATTTTAGGCTTTGCAGAAATTGTCGGTGGGCGCATTCGTTTGAAACAATTGGGTAAAGATTATTATGAAGCTAATCTTCAAGATAGAAAATCTTTGTTTGCTAAAAGGTTACTCGAGGCGGTGCCCTTGGCTCGCTATATTCGACGAATTCTGGATGAAAAACCAGGACATCGAGTTTCTGAAGAGCGCTTTTTAACGAAGCTTGAAGATTATTTATCTGAAAAAGAAGCAGAACGAGTATTACGCACCATGATTGACTGGGGTCGTTATGCTGAAATTTTTGCTTATGATGTCAAATCAGGTATTTTAAGTTTAGAAAACCCAGGAATTGGGGATGAAGATTAATCTGAAGCTAAAAATTCACTGATGTCTTCCATGTCTTTTTGAGTCATTCTTTGACTGATATCTTGCATCATATGATAGGGGTCGTTTTGTCTTTGATGATTTTTGAATGCTTGAAGTTGTTCTAACAAATAGGCTTGATTTTGTCCTAGCAATTTCGGAAATTTTGCAAAATCATTGCCATTGCCTTGTGGTCCGTGACAAGCACTACATGCTGGAATTCTTTTTTGATGATCACCCTGTCGGTAAAGAGTTGGAGCGCTTTTTTTAAAGCTTGTTTGCGCGGGCAAATTGGCATAAAATTGAGCCAATTCTAACATGTCTTGCTCATTTAACATCTGTGCATAAGGTTGCATCAAGGGTGCAATTCGTTTACCTGACTTATAGTCTTGTAATTGTTTAAGCATGTATTGAGCCGATTGACCATTTAAATTTGGCCAGTTTTTTTGAATAGCCAAGCCATTTTGGCCATGACAAGTACTGCATACGCCTATTTGCTTAGGGGCTGTCCACGCTAGTGAGGATGTCATGAACACTAAAATGAGGTTGAACCAAATTTTCATATCAGGCCTTAGGGCTAAAAATGGGAGCTTTTCTGATGAATAATAGTACACCAAAAAATACAAAACCCCAAGAACTTGAGAAATTATGTAAATTGTATCGCAGTGCCACTTTTCTTAAAAGTGCCGCCAAAGTTCCCCAACTACCTGATGATACAGGTGCAGAAGTAGCCATTGTGGGTCGCTCAAATGCGGGAAAATCTACTTTTTTAAATTTTTTAACCAATCAAAGAAGTTTAGCCAAAACCAGTAAAACACCTGGTCGTACACAATTAATGAATGTTTTTACTTTACAAAACCCTGAACAAAGATTGGTGGATTTGCCTGGTTATGGGTTTGCAAAAGTTGCTAAAAGTATGCAATTTGATTGGAAAAAACATTTGGGTGAATATTTTCACGATAGACAAAGTTTGCAAGGGGTGATTTTGCTCATGGATATCAGACATCCTCTGCAACCCTTGGATAACATGATGATTTCTACTTTGGTTTTAGAGCAATTGCCCGTACATATTTTGTTAACCAAAGCTGATAAATTATCTAAAAATGCGGCGATGCAAAGTTTGCGCACGGTCCAAAAGGAATTGTCGGGGGTCGGCCTATCGCATTGCGTGCAAATCTTTTCTGTGCAACAGCCACATACTTTATTAGAGGTGGTGGCTGTTTTAGATGAATGGTTGGGTGTTAAAAACTAAACCGGCCCATCAAAAGGGAAAATCGTTTCTTCTTCAGAGTCCATTTGGGTCGTTTCTAGATTTGATGCAGGGGTTTCAGCGACTTCAGCTGAGCCAAAGCCAAGGTGAGCTTCTTCTTCTGTATGTTGAAGTAAGGGATGGACTTTTGCCCTAATCGCTTCTAATGTTTTATTTCTTAACATGTCCAGGAACTGCTCCTCTGCCATTAAAACAGCAATAGGGGATGGAGCTTTCGGGATGGAAAAAGCAGCGTTGGTTCTTAATTGAGTTTCCATCGTTAATTGAGAAGCTAAGTCTTTTGGAGAAGAATAGCTTCTTTGTCTTTGTCTTTGATCTTTTGCAATACTAAAAAAACTGCATTCAGTCAGCGAACTATAATGGGGATGTGGGTCGAGAGCTTCAGATAGACCTCCGCGCGGGGTATGAATAGGTGAAATTCCTGTTGTGGTGGAGATGTTTAATACCTCAGATAAGGCTCTAGGCCTGTCTGGGGTTTTCGAGGCGGCGGCTTTGTGTTCAGTGGATGATTTAGTTTCCATGTTAAAAAACCCTTGATGAATCATAAACAAATTATTATAGGCAATCTGTCAAAAAAGTCATTTATTTTTTATAAATTCATAAATAGATGAAAAATCCAGATGATTAAGCTCAGTTTGACAAAGCATTTCATAAAGGGTTGTTGCTTTTTCAGTCAATGACAAGTGTAAATTTTCTGCATCTGATGCATTCAGTGCAAGTTTTAAATCCTTAAGCATCATCTTGTTACTAAAGCCAGCGTGGTACTGATGATT
>DNMA01000111.1:0-348 GCA_003489505.1 Legionellales bacterium
ATGAGAACTTGTAACATCTTATAATTCATAAGATAATAGTTGCAGGAATTTTTATTAAGATTTAAAAGGGTGAACCAGTGAATCAATATCAAAAAATATTAACAAGCTCATTACTCAGTATCGGGATAGCCTTCACCGCTATTGCAGAAGACCTCGGTACCTTGTCAACCATTCCCACTACACCAAAAATCAGTGTGACAGCAGCGCCGATTGTGACGCCTAACCCACCACCCATTTCTGCACAATCGTATATTTTAATTGACGTCAACAGTGGAAAAATCATTGCTGAAAAAAACAGTACCGAAAGAATGCCACCGGCAAGCTTGACCAAAATGATGACTTTATATG
>DNMA01000111.1:646-6293 GCA_003489505.1 Legionellales bacterium
ACCAAAATGATGACTTTATATGTTATCTCTAATGTTTTAAGTAAAAACCAAATTCATTTAGATGACCAAGTACGCGTTAGTGAACAAGCCTGGAGAACAGGCGGTTCAAGAATGTTTATTAAAGAAGGACAATACGTTCCTGTTGAAGACCTATTAAAAGGAATTATTGTTCACTCTGGAAATGATGCTTGTGTTGCGATGGCAGAACATGTTGGCAGTAGTGAAGAAAGCTTTGCTGAAATGATGAATGAACAAGCAGCACGCCTTGGCATGAAAGGCAGTCATTTCTCAGAAAGTACAGGCTTACCTGATCCCAATAACTACACAACTGCTAGAGATTTAGCTGTTTTAGGTACTGCATTAATCAAAGACTTCCCACAGTACTATCATTGGTATAAACAAAAATGGTATACCTACAATGGCATTCGCCAAGCTAATCGTAACCGTTTATTATGGCGTGATGAATTTGTAGATGGTGTCAAAACCGGTCACACCAATGAAGCAGGATTTTGCTTGGTATCATCAGCGCTGAAAGACAATATGCGTCTATTAGCAGTTGTCATGAACGCTCCAAGTGATTCGACACGTGCAGAAGATAGTCAGAAATTATTAAATTATGGATTTAGATTCTTTGAAACCCATAAATTATATAACAGTGGCCAAACCATCAGCACAGTGAAACTGTATAAAGGTAAACAAAATTCTTTAAAAATTGGGATGATTCAAGATGAATACATCACCATTCCAACTGGACAATATAAAAGAATTAAACTCATTACCAAAGTTCCTAATAACTTAATTGCACCTATCCATCGTGGCGATAAAGTGGGTGAGTTTGTGGTTCAGTTAGATGATAAAGATATTCAAATTCAATCTATCTATGCTTTAGAAAATGTTGAAAAAGCAGGTATTTTTGGACGTATGAAAGATAGCATTAAGCTGGCTTTAATTAATTTTATCTCTAAACATAAATCATAATATGCTGGAGCGGCGCAAGCCGCTCATTGAGGTTAATATGACAGAAATCAATTTATATCCAGGAACCGTTGCTGTTAAAGTTTTTATACGCGATGATGAAAATATCAAAAATGAAATCACAGCCATTGTCCAAAAAGCTTTTCCAAAGTTTAAAGAACAAGATATCAGTACCCAACTGAGTGCTAATAAAAATTTCTTATCCATTACCTATATCATTTACGTCGAAAATAAAGAAGAGATTGATAATTTATATCAAAAAATAATCCAACACCCCGAAGTGAAAATGGTGCTTTAATGTTTATTGTTCGTGATCTAGGCATTCGAGACTATCTTGAAGTCTTTGAAGACATGAAAAAATTTACTCAAGAACGAAATGAAAAAACTGTTGATGAAATCTGGCTTCTAGAACATTTCCCAGTCTTTACCCAAGGTCAAGCCGGAAAACCAGAACATGTTTTTCATCGTGGAAAGATTGCGATTGTTCAATCCGACAGAGGTGGACAAGTCACCTATCATGGCCCAGGGCAAATGATTGGCTATTTTTTATTAAACTGCCAACAAAACCAAATTGGTATCAAACAACTGGTCTCGGGTATTGAAGATTTAATGATTCATATGCT
The DNA here is from genome assembly GCA_003489505.1 of Legionellales bacterium. GTDB lineage: Bacteria > Pseudomonadota > Gammaproteobacteria > Legionellales > Legionellaceae > UBA2653. The sequence goes on from DNMA01000111.1 coordinate 2,245, forward strand.
AGAGAACTTTCACATTAAAGCCCATAAAATTTGTGGTGCACCTGGCATTTATGTTGATGGAAAAAAAATTGCATCGCTTGGTCTTCGAATTAAAAATCACTGTAGCTATCACGGACTAGCACTCAATGTAGATATGGACCTCAGCCCATTCCATGACATCAATCCCTGTGGCTATGAAAAATTGCAAATGACCCAAATTAAAGATTTTTGCCCTGATATCACCATGGACGCAGTCAAGAATCAATTCCAAAAAAGCCTCATGCATTTTTATCACAACAATACCCTCTTCAAGGATATTCAATGCACTATGTAAATATGCTCAGTGATTGGCTCACCCTACATCCTAATTATGGGCTTCTCATAAGTTTTATCATGGCTTTTGCTGAATCAATGATTTTCATTGGCGGTATTATTCCAGGCTCCCTTGCTATTACAGCCATTGGCACATTAGCAGGTGCGGGTATCATCCCCGTCTATCCAACGCTGATTTGTGCGATTGTAGGCGCTATCTGTGGTGATTTTGCAAGCTTTTTTACCGGGCGAATTTTCAAAGAACAATTAAGAAACTTTTATATTTTTAAAAAATACCCCAAAACCATTCAGTATGGTGAGTATTATTTTAAAAAGCATGGCGCCAAGAGTGTGTTTTTTGCTCGATTCATTGGCCCCATTCGAGCAATTGTTCCAGCGATTGCAGGAATGCTCGGCATGAAAGTGCATCATTTTATATTAGCCAATGTTGCCTCAGCTTTTGGCTGGTCGGTTTTATTTTATTTCCCAGGTGTGCTCATTGGTCGCGGTCATGAAAAGATTCAAAAAAACTTAAGCCAAATTGGTTTATCGATTTTAATTTTTATCATATTACCGATTGTGATTGTCAAACTGGCTTATCAATTTAAATATAAGATTTATCCGATGTTTGCCCCCAGACTGCATCGCTTTTGGGAAGGCCTTTTAAAACGTTTTGAGGCACTTCTTCGCATTACCCCAAGCCCTTCACACTTTGAGTATCATGGTACCTGTACAGAAGGTTTATTTTTCATTTTATTTCTGGGTTTCACCGTTTATAGTTTTTTTCATCCTATTCATTTTCAAGCTGGTGAATGGTTAAAATTCCCCTTCATTTATCCTTTTACCGAGTATTTTGCAAAAAATGCCTTCAATCTTTGGGAAATGATATTATTGGTCGCCACAGTTAGCATTTGCTATAAAAATAAGCCTATGATTTTTATTGCAACAGCAATGGCTTTATTGCCGATATTTGTCTTGAAGCCAATTAGTTATCTATTTGCTTTGAGCTTTTGTATACAGTACCTCGTCTTACGACTGATTAGCCATCATCGCATGCATCATTTCCAGTTTTATTATATTTTCATGATGATGTTTTGGAGCCTGGCCACTTATCTCATAAGTATTCATCAACAAATCGATATGAATATGACTTTATTATACAGCCTAAGTATTGCTCAACTCGCTTGGCTGTTTTTAAGAGTAAAGCCACATGAAATCAAAAATGCACAACTTTATTTAACGCTAATTTTATTACTACCGTTAGTCCTGTCCATCTTTGGTTTTTTATTCACATTTTTATTTTAAAAAGTCTTGGCTGGTCAGTTGATAGGTATTTTCAAATTCATCTTGCATCACATGAATAGTTTGAGCCACAGGTGTTAAAATTTTATCTTCTTGAATTTCACCATACTTTAACTGCCACCCTTTAGGTAATTTCAAGGCGCCAGACAACCCATTTAGACTCTCTGGTGTTTTATACTGGTGCTTTTGCGATAAAGAATGCATCACATAAACCTTTCCTTGAGGGCTAACCAACTCGTAAACCACCCTTCCCTTATTGAATTGATAGGCTTGCTGACGTTTGATTAAATAATCTATATAGGGACCATGTCGGTTGAGAATCGAACTTAATTTCGGATGAAATGAGGCAACTCTTCTAAGCTTTTGACCATTAAAGTTTTTTATTTCATTAGAGGCTGATGGGTTTTGGATACTATCAATTAACCAAATTCTAGGGCCACTTAAATGCACAAACTTATACTTATATTTTTTTTCTAAATCTTTATCTTTCAGACCTGCCCACCAGGATGGCGGACACGCATTGAGACCATTGGTATTATAAATATAGAAATCTGCAAAATTTTGGCTGGATACAATTTCACAGTAGCGCATGCCATATAATGAATCTGAAGCATAACTCATTAAAGATAAGGTCAACAATCCACAACACACTCTCCATTGCATGGTCAATCCTTTATTTGACACTTGGATATTATTTCATTCTAACAAGACTTCAATTTATTGAAAAGTTTTTCTTTTTGACTCAAATCCATTCAATTATTTTAGACTGATAAAAGATTGACAGCGCAGATATTTTGCGGTTTCATGTAAATATAGAATGATTTCAACAAAAGTAACATGATTATATTTTAGCAAATATGTATATTTATGAATTTTTTTGGTATCATTTGTGCTCGTTTAAATGGTGAAAAAGATGAACACAAAAATGCAAAGTCGTATTTTAAAACATTTCAGTGCAATACTTGGCCTTATCGGGCTGGTCATTCCTTTTGAAAACCAAGCGATGGCGCCTAAACGCAACTGGGAACAAGCCATCGATCATGCCGTGATTCGTTACGGTTTAAGAACCGAACCCGAATTAAAAAAATATTTTCAACAAGCGCATGTCAGCTACCCACCAAAAGATGTAGCCATGCTTGCTTTCAAAAAAGAACAGAAATTAGAATTATGGGCAAAAGATAATGTGAATCACTGGCATTATATTCACACCTACCGATTAACGGCATCTAGCGGTGGTTTAGGTCCTAAATTACGTGAACATGACCGACAAATTCCAGAAGGCGTTTATCGTCTCACCATGTTTAATCCGTATAGCCAAATGCATTTATCGATGCAAATTAACTATCCCAACGCGTTTGATAGAGCCCATGCCATTCGTGATGGCAGGGTGAACTTAGGTGGCGATATCTTTTTACATGGGAAAGATTTATCTGTAGGCTGTTTAGCCATTGGCGACCATGCCATTGATCAAATTTTTACTTTAGTGCGACGCGTAGGCTTGGCGCATACCAAAGTGATTATTGCCCCAAATGATTTAAGAGAGCAAAAACCATTAACCAATCGCATGACGCAGCCGCGTTGGATTGATGAACTCTATCATGAAATTTCTTCTGAACTGGGTATGTTCCAAAGAAGAAATTCCACAACATTTAGTTAGTTATTGGTGAACTTGATAGATACCAGAGGTGTTACGCAGATAGCCTTTGTAATCTAAACCAAAACCAAAGATAAAATGGTCTTCAATATTTAAGCCAACGAAATCAGCTTGTTGAAGGCCTTCTTCAGGTCTTGGACGAATCTTATCAATTAATACGGCCGTATAGACTTCACTGGCGCCATGCGCTAGAAAATCTTTTTTGATTTCCGCTAAAGTAATACCCGCATCCAAAATATCATCGACCACCAAAACAGTACGACCTTTGAGTTCAGTTCTGGGACGTGCAATCCATTTCAATTGACCACCCTGCATTTCACCCTCATAGCGTGAAGCATGCACATAGTCCATTTGCATATGGAAATTAAAACGCGTCATTAAATGACCTAAAGTGACTAAGCCACCTGTCATGACACAAACAACAATAGGATTTTTATCCCCAATTTTCTCTTCAATTTCTTTGGCCATTTTATCCAAAGATTGTTGGACATCTTGAGCAGAATAAAGCAATGAAGATTTTGCGTACAAACTATCTATTTCTTTTAACATGATGGGTTATCCTTTTTGCTTGTTCCAGCGTTTGGGAACAAGGCAACTTTGTTGGTGTTTTTTCCGTCCCTAATTTTTGCAACTCCTTGTTTTTCAACTTCATCGATTCGGTGAATAGCATGAGATGGCAGATAAACTCTTTTCACGCCATTGAATTCTAATTTTAACTTTTCTTCAGAAGGGTCAACCACTAAAGATGTTTGTTCACCAAATACAAAATCTTCTATGAGAATAAAACCAAACATGTCACTTT
>DNMA01000157.1:0-4885 GCA_003489505.1 Legionellales bacterium
AAAAAGGCGCGGTTATGAATGCTGTAGTTGTAAGAACTGCTCAAGGTGTTCGTCGTCAGGACGGAAGTTTAATCCGTTTCGATGATAACGCTGCAGTTTTATTAAACAATCAGCACGAACCCATTGGAACTCGTATTTTCGGGCCAGTGACAAGAGAATTACGTGATCGCTTCATGAAAATAATTTCATTAGCCCCTGAAGTATTATAGAGAGGATAGTATGAAAAGAATTATCAAAGGCGATAACGTATTTGTTTGTACCGGAAAGAGTAAAGGACATGTTGGTAAAGTCCTTTCTGTTTCTCAAGAAAAAGTTGTCGTTGAAGGTGCAAACTTAATTAAGAAGCATGTAAAACCAAATCCAAATTTGAATGAGCAAGGTGGAATCAAAGAAATTGCTAAACCTATTCATGTATCAAATTTGGCTATTTATAATCCTTCTACAGGAAAGCCAGATAAAATTGGCTTTAAATTTGTCGAACATAATGGACAGCAAGTAAAAGTTAGATTTTTCAAGTCTAACCAAGAGCTGGTCACACCACTATAGTAGGTAATGTAAATGGCACGTTTAAAAAATTTCTATAAAGAGGTAGTAGTACCTCAAATGATGGAACAGTTTTCCTACTCATCAGTGATGGAAGTTCCAAAAATTTCCAAAATCACATTAAATATGGGTGTTGGTGAAGCTGTTGCAGATAAAAAAGTGTTAAACTTCGCTCTTGAAGATTTAACTCGTATTTCAGGCCAAAAACCTGTTGCAACAATGGCGCGTAAATCCATCGCTGGTTTTAAAATCCGTGAAGGTTGGCCAATTGGTTGTAAAGTGACGTTACGTCGCGAACGTATGTATGAATTCCTTGATCGTTTAATTACCATCACACTTCCACGCGTTCGAGATTTCCGAGGCTTGTCAGCAAAATCATTTGATGGCACTGGCAACTACTCCTTTGGTTTGAATGAGCAGATCGTTTTCCCAGAAATTGATTTCGATAAGATCGATACAATTCGTGGTTTAGATGTCTGTATCACCACAACAGCTAAAACTAATGCTGAAGCTAAAGCTCTTTTAGAGGCTTTTAACTTCCCATTAAAAGATCGCGTGAACTAAGGGGATTGCAGTGGCAAAAACATCAATTAGAGTACGAGAACAGAAGAAAGAAGATCTCGTTAACAGATATTTTGAAAAACGCAAAGCATTAAAGGAAATTATTAAATCCGCTCAGGATTTTGATAAAGTCCAAGAGGCTCAGGTTAAATTGGCTAAATTGCCAAAGAATTCTAACCCCACTCGACACACTCGCCGTTGTCAACAATGTGGTCGTCCGCATGCAGTTTATCGTAAGTTTGGTTTATGCCGTATTTGTTTACGTCAGCAACTAATGTTCGGTAACGTTACAGGCGGAAGAAAATCCTCTTGGTAATTTTTGGAGAACGAATGTGAGTATGCACGATCCAATAGCAGACATGTTGACTCGAATCCGAAATGGTCAACAAGCAAGACATGTAGAAGTGTCTTTTGCTGCTTCAAAATTAAAAGTACAAATTTGTCGGGTACTATCTGAAGAAGGTTTTATCGAAGATTTCTTCAATGCAACATCAGAATCAGGTCACCCAATTATTGTTGTTAAATTAAAGTATTTCCAAGGTCAACCTGTTATTCGTAGTTTAAAGCGAATCAGTAGACCTGGATTACGTATTTATCGGGGCGTAAACCAATTAAAGCCTATTCCTGGTTTTGGTACCGCAATTCTTTCAACATCCTCTGGCGTCATGACCAGCCATAATGCTAAAGAAAAGCGTGTTGGCGGGGAAGTGATTTGCGAAGTTGCATAATCTTAGGGGTCTAAAATGTCAAGAGTTGCGAAAAAGCAAATTGGTTTAGCAAACAACGTACAAGTTACCTTAGCTGGTAACCTGTTAACTTTAAAAGGACCTAAGGGTGCACTTTCTAAAGAATTCAATCATTTAGTACAAATCGTACATAGTGATGAGTCGAAAACATTAGAATTTCGTCCCGCAAACACAGATCCTAAAGGTTGGGCTCAAGCAGGAACTGCACGTGCACAATCTCAGAATATGTTAGTTGGGGTTACTGAAGGTTTTGCGAAAACTTTAGAATTGGTTGGTGTAGGTTATCGTGCTCAAGCAGCGGGTAATAAATTAAGTCTATCATTAGGGTTTTCACATCCTATTGAATACGTGTTACCACAGAACATTACTGCTGAGACACCTAACAACACTACAATTATTATCAGAGGTATCGACAAGCAACAAGTAGGTCAAGTTGCTGCCGAGATTCGTGCATTTAGATCACCAGAGCCTTATAAAGGTAAAGGTGTACGCTATCAGGGCGAACATATATCTCTTAAAGAAACCAAGAAAAAATAGGAATACGCTAAGATGAAATCTAGTAAGTTTCTAGCTCGGAAACGCCGTGGTTTAAAAGCTAAATATGTTATTAAGCAAACAAATAAACCCAGATTGGTTGTTTTTCGATCTATTAGTCATATATACTGCCAAGTGGTTCAACCCAGCTCAAAAGGCGATGTTGTAATTGCACAAGCATCTACAGTTGAAAAAGATCTGCGTTCAAAGTTAGAAGGTTCTAAAGTTGAACAAGCTAAAGCTATCGGTAAACTGATTGCAGAAAGAACTTTAAATGGTAAAGTTTCTGAAATCGCTTTTGATCGAAATGGCTTTAACTATCATGGTCGAATCAAGGCACTTGCTGATGCAGCAAGAGAAGCTGGCTTAAATTTTTAAGGAACGGTTATGGCATTAGATGAAGCAAAAAATGAAGGCTTTATTGAAAAGCTCGTCGCAGTTAACAGAACTGCTAAGGTAGTTAAAGGTGGTCGAGTTTTCGGCTTCTCTGCTTTAGTTGTTGTTGGTGATGGAAAAGGCCGTGTTGGTTTTGGCCGTGGTAAATCACGTGAAGTTCCAATCGCAATTCAAAAAGCGTTAGAACAAGCTAAGAAAAATATGGTTAATATCTCTTTGCATAACCATACGATTCACCATGAAATCACTTGGTCGTTTGGCGCATCCAAAATTTTCATGAAACCTGCTGCAGAAGGTACCGGTATTATTGCTGGTGGCGCAATGCGTGCGGTATTAGAAGTTTTAGGTGTGAAAAATATTCTTGCTAAAAGTATTGGTTCAACCAATCCAAGTAATATTGTTCGTGCTACTGTTGGTGCCTTAATGAACATTCAGACACCTGATTTTGTTGCAGCTAAACGTGGAAAGAAAGTCTCTATGATTCTAGCGGAGCAAGCATGAGCGGTAAATTACAAATTAAATTGGTTAAATCCTTAAGCGGCAGAAAGCCAGAGCATAAGGTTATCGCATCAGTACTAGGTTTAAAAAGAATGAATCAAGTTGTTGAACACAATGACATTCCTAGTATTCGTGGCATGGTTAACAAAATTAACTACTTATTACATGTTGAGGAGTTAGCATAATGCGTTTAAATACATTAGCTCCTGCACCAGGTTCTAAAAAGAACGCTGTTCGTCTTGGACGTGGTATTGGCTCTGGCCTAGGTAAAACCTCTGGTCGAGGTCACAAAGGTCAAAAGGCTCGTGCAGGTGGTTACCATAAGATTAACTTTGAAGGCGGTCAAATGCCGATTCAAAGACGTTTACCAAAAATGGGTTTTAAATCCAGAACTGCTCAATTTAAAGATGAAATGACATTGTCACAAATTCATCAATTGGGTCTGGATGAAGTTTCTATCGAAATTTTAAAAGCCCATGACATTATTCAGCACAAGATTACTCGCGTTAAAGTAATCGGTACTGGCGAAATTACACGTCCTGTAGTTTTAAAAGGTATTGAATTAACGAAGTCTGCTCGTGCTGCAATTGAAAACGCTGGCGGAAGGATCGAAAATTAATGTCACGTCCATCATATGATCAATTTCTATCTGGGTTTCAGGAGCTGAAGCAACGGCTCCTTTTTTTACTGGTTGCAATATTAGTTTACCGTTTTGGTGCTCATATTCCAGTTCCTGGACTCGACCCAGAAAGATTATCTAACTTCTTTAATCAACATCAGAACACTATTTTTGGTTTATTCAATATGTTTTCTGGTGGAGCACTTTCGCGAGTGACAGTTTTCGCGATCGGTATCATGCCGTATATTTCTGCTTCGATAATGATGCAGTTACTATCGACTGTGGTTCCTTCGTTAGAACAACTCAAAAAAGAAGGTGAAATTGGTCGTCGCAAGATATCCCAATATACAAGATATCTAACCCTATGCCTCTCATTTTTTCAATCCTTTGGGATTGCTCGATGGCTGGTAGGGCAACATATTGCGATTTCTGGTGATGTATCATTTTATTTGATTGCTGTTACGACTTTAGTAACAGGGACAATGACATTAATGTGGTTGGGTGAACAAATTACTGAAAAAGGGATTGGTAATGGTATTTCCATGCTAATTTTTTCAGGAATTGTTTCAAACATCCCGTCGTCTGTCGCTAGCGTGCTACAACAAGTTCGTGAAGGACAACTTCAGTTTTTAAGTTTGGTTTTTATTGTTGCGACAATTTTAACTGTAACTGGCTTTGTTGTTTTTATGGAACGTGCTCAAAGAAGAATTCGTGTGAATTATGCTCAGCGAACACATGGTCGCAAAGTTTATGCAGCGCAATCGAGCCACTTACCATTAAAAATTAATATGTCTGGTGTAATTCCACCGATTTTTGCATCAAGTTTAATTATGCTACCTGCTACATTAGCTCAATTCTTTTCGAATTCTAATAATAGCTTAATAGCAAAAATTGCTTTTGCAATTTCGCCTGGTCAACCACTGTACTTATTAATTTACACTGCTTGTATTATATTCTTTGCTTTTTTCTATACCGCTTTGGTATTTAA
>DNMA01000157.1:5165-5407 GCA_003489505.1 Legionellales bacterium
TCTATACCGCTTTGGTATTTAACCCAAAGGAAACAGCAGATAACTTAAAAAAATCTGGGGCTTTTATACCCGGCATTCGTCCAGGTGAACAAACCTCTAGGTTTATTGACAATGTATTAACTCGTTTGACAGTAGTTGGATCATTGTACTTAGTTTTGGTTTGTTTATTGCCACAAATGATGACATCAGCTTGGCATGTTCCATTTTATTTTGGTGGAACTTCTTTGTTGATTATTGTCGTG
>DNMA01000054.1 GCA_003489505.1 Legionellales bacterium
CGGGTTAATTTTTTTAATCAAAATCGTCAAACATTCACGAAGTAAAACAGAATTTACAGAACAAACGAAGCTCTATCTTCCCTATAGAGGAATTTGACCATATTAGAGTTAAAAATTTATAACATCTTCATCATGGTATGAGCTTGCCCTGATTGATGATGCAATCTTTTGTTTTTAAAAATTCTTTCAGTTATAATGTTTTATTATTTTATAATTTTGAGAAAAAAGTTCATGAGCTGGTTTAAAAAAATTTTTCCTGAAAAAATTCTTCCACAAACTTCTCGAAAAAAAAATATACCAGAAGGTATTTGGGTAAAATGTTCGGGTTGCCAAGAAGTTTTATATCGTCTGGATTTAGATAAAAATTTAGGTGTTTGTGTCAAATGTAATTATCACCATCGTTTGGGTGCACGTACTCGCATCGAATCTATTTTAGACCCCCAGGGTCAATTAGAAATCGCCAAAGATTTAGAACCCATAGACCGTTTAAAATTTAAAGACTCCAAAAAATACAAAGACCGAATTTCTCAGGCTCAAAAACAAACTGGAGAAAATGAAGCGATTGTTGTCATGAAAGGTAAGATTCATGAAATCCCTGTGGTAGTCAGTGCATTTGAATTTGCTTTTATGGGTGGCTCGATGGGGGCGACCGTCGGTGAAAAGTTTGTTAAAGGTGTAGAGGAAGCTATTCGTGATTACTGTGGTTTTATCTGTGTAACAGCCAGTGGTGGCGCCAGAATGCAAGAGGGGTTATTTTCCTTGATGCAAATGGCTAAGACTTCAGCTGCACTGACTAAATTATCTGAAGCTGGTCTTCCTTTCATTGTTGTGCTAACCGATCCGACCATGGGTGGGGTTTCAGCAAGTTTTGCAAGTCTAGGTGATGTGATTATCGCTGAACCTAAAGCATTAATTGGTTTTGCAGGCCCTCGAGTGATTGAGCAAACTGTTCGTCAAACCTTACCAGAAGGTTTTCAGCGCAGTGAGTTTTTATTAGAGCATGGTCATATTGATATGATTCTAGAACGTAAAGACCTCAAAGAGACTTTAGCAAATATTTTAGCGAAACTGACTAAACAAAACTTCAACCAAGGTTAGGTTATGTCGATTTTGCTTGATGAGTTATTAGACTTTAATCTGGTAAAATACAAAGACCGCTCTTTGAGCGCTTTAAAAGACTTTGCCCAAGCCTTTGATGTTTTACATTGGGATGTGCCTGTGATTAACGTGACAGGCACCAATGGAAAGGGCTCAACCGTCACAGCTTTGAGTAAATTGTATGAGCTCAATGGCTATCGGGTAGGGGTTTTTACTTCCCCCCATTTGTTGTCTATGCACGAGCGTATTCGTGTCAATCAAGACTATATCACCACAGAGCAAATCAATACAATCACCAAAACACTATTAAATTATACGCAAATCAATGAATTTAGTTGGTTTGAGGTATTTTTTATCATTTCATTGCTACATTTTAAACAGCAAAATATTGATATACTAATTTTAGAGGTCGGTTTTGGTGGAACTTATGATGCAACCAATATCATTGATGCAAATTTAGTGATTATGACCAATGTCAACTTTGATCATCAGGATTATCTAGGGGACACTCTTGAAGAAATTGGGGGGCATAAAGCAGGCTTAATGCGTCTCCATCAAAAAGCTATTTTTGCTGCAAAAGACTGCCCCAAAAGTGTTTTAAATTATGCTAAGCATTTAGATGTGGATTTGAAGCTTTATGGGCGTGATTTCATGTATCAACAAGAGCAGGACTCTTGGTCATTGTCTTTTGACGATAAACAATTCAATTTTCAATACTTACCCTCTATTCATCTTGGGGCAATGGCTGCTGCTATTTATGCTTCTTATCAGTTAAAAGATAAACTGCCTGTGGATGAAACACGATGGCAAAAGGCACAATTAGAGGTTTTTATACCGGGGCGTTTTCAAAAGATTAAGGGAAAAAATTTATTGATACTGGATGTGGGACATAATCCGCATGCTGCACAATTACTTTATGAACGTTTATGCAATTTAAACATTGCTGGCAAAATGCATTTGATAGTATCCTTTTTAAAAGACAAAGATGGAAAAAAAGTTGTAAAAATTTTGAAAAAATTGCCTGTTTTATGGTATCCTTGTGTGCTTGACTGTGAGCGTGCCATGTCTGAAAACGATTTAAAAGATATATTTAGTCATGAATATATCCATCTTTCTCCTGAGCAGGCCCTAGATGCTGCTCGAGAACATGCAGAAAAAGATGATATCATTGTTGCATTTGGTTCATTTTATACAGTATCACCTTTAATGAAAAAGTTAATAAGGGAGGGTTATGATGTCTTTCGAAATCACAGAACAAGTTAAGTACCGTTTAACCGGCGGGGTGATTTTGATTACCCTGGCGATGATATTCATGCCTATGTTAATGAAAAAATCGAATCAACGTTTTGAAGAAAATTTATCTTTAAGTTTACGTGTTCCGCCTAAACCCAAAGCGCCTGTGTTAAAAATTCCTTCTCCTGAACAAGTTTTTAATAAAGTCAAAGCACCTGTTCAACATGAATTACCGCATGTAGCCCAAAGAGGGGTTAAAATTC
>DNMA01000036.1 GCA_003489505.1 Legionellales bacterium
CGCATGATACAACAACCGATGATTGTTTTTTACATCAGCACACCTCTCATCATCAAGCGCTATTAGATAAATTCATATCAGATTTAAAAATTGCCAAAGCTCAAAATCGCGATTATCGCAGTCAATATTTCGATGATTCTTCGGTTGCTTGTAAAAGTCTGAATTGGTCAGAAGTTCGCCCAGAATGGGGGTTGGCTCGAAATGCCGCTTTTATTGTGGGGCCTCGAGCATTCACTCAAGATGTTAATTTGGATGGTCGCTGTTTTCTCCATTCCTATAATTGGAAAATTGATGAAGACGGTAAATTATTAGAAACCATTTTGACAGCCCCCATGGTTGTTGCACAATGGATTAATAGTCAGTATCTCTTTTCAACATTGGATAATGTTAACTACGGCAGTGGTAGTAAAATTACCCATAATGTTGTCGGTAAATTTGGAATCATGCAGGGTAATAGTAGTGATTTGATGCATGGACTTGCTTTACAGTCGGTTAATTTAAGCGATCAAGAGTCCTTTCATCAAGCGCAACGCTTATTAAGTATTGTCGTAGCTCCTCGGCAACTCGTCCAAAGCGTGATTGCCAAACATGAAATATTACAGAAGTTATTTTTTAATCAATGGGTGCATTTGGTGATTTTAGAGCCGCAAACACAAGAGTTCTATCACTTGGGTTCAAAAGACCAATGGCAAAAATTATAAGGAGTATAAAATGAGTATCATTAATCTTGAGTCTAAAATGGATTTACATCCCATGAAAAAAATTGAAATTATCATCCTAGGAGAGTATGAATCCTTGGTCGCTAATTTTTTAATTGAGGCAGGTCTTTCTGGGTACACCCTGATCAGAAATATCTCTGGATATGGTCATAGTGGTTTTCATGAAGGCAATCTTCTCTTCAATGATAAAACTATTCAAGTGATGTTTATTGCCGTATCATGTGAGGATCGTATTCGACAAATGGCTTTAAAAATGAAAGATATTTTTAAAGAACAAGCTGGCGTGATGTTTATTTCGGATGTGGCTGTTTCTCGTTTGGATTATTTTAAATCGGAGATTTAAAATGTCTTATGTCAAAAAAGGCATTTTGGTTGCAACCAAACACCAAAAAGAACAGGTTATCGGTCCTATTTTTAAAAAATATTTAGGATGTGAAACCTTTGTGACCGAGTTTGATACAGATAAGCTCGGGACTTTTACTGGTGAGATTCCTCGTTTAAAGGATGCAATGAGTATTTGTAAGGATAAAGCTGTGATGGCAGCCCAGCTGACAGGGCATCCTTACGCATTAGCCTCTGAGGGGAGTTTTGGTCCACATCCTATAATGCCTTTTTTGCCGTATGCTCAGGAGTGGATGGTTTTTGTTGACTTGGAATCTGATATTACTATTTTTGAAGAGATTAAAACCTCTGAGACCAATTATCAAACCAAATGGATTGATGTGGATTCGGATATCAATGATTTTTTAAATCAAGTAAAGTTTCCCTCGCATGGTTTGTGTTTACAAACTTCTTGTTTAAAAACGGTCATTGCCAAAGGCATTCAGAGTCATCAACAATTACAAGAAGCATTAAAAAATGGCTTTGAATTGGATACTCGATTATTATTAAGTACCGATATGCGAGCAATGATGAATCCTAGCCGGATGAACGTGATTGAAAAATTGTCTGAGCAATTGGTTTTAAGAATCAAAAGTCTTTGCCCTCAATGCCAAAGTCCAGGATTTGGACGGGCGGGGGTGGCGGGACATTTAGCTTGTCAGCAATGTCACATGCCTTCAGAATTCCCTGCTTTAGAAGTTTGGGCATGTGTTCAATGTGATTATCAGGAAAATAGACCCAGGAAGGATGGTAAGGTTAATATTGACCCACAATATTGCCAGTTTTGTAATCCATAAAGAGGTGTTGTAATGAGTTTTATCACGCAGGATGAATCCTTAATTTTAAAAAGATTAAATGAGGGCTTAGCCGTTGCTATACCCACCGAAACGGTTTATGGTTTGGCAGCTGATTATGCTAATGAAGAAGCGGTTAAGAAAATTTTTAAAATAAAGAATCGCCCCCAACAACATCCTTTGATTATGCACATTTTACCCGACTGGGATTTATCGCAATGGGTAGAGTATATTCCTGAGCAAGCCTCTGAACTGATAAAAAAGTATTGGCCAGGTCCTTTGACTTTGGTTTTTCGTATGAAAGCTGATAGTGTTTTGCCTGTTATTACTGGTGGGCAGGATACTGTAGCAATTAGAGCGCCCAATCATCCGATGATGCTGGGTTTATTAAAATCATTTGGAAGACCTTTGGTTGCACCTTCTGCCAATCCCTTTGAAAAACTAAGTCCGACTACAGCTTGGAATGTGCAGCAGCATTTTATGCATGAAGATTTAGCGATTCTTGATGGTGGGCGTTGTCAGGTTGGCATTGAATCAACGATTGTTGATATGGCGCATCAGATAGGACAAGTACTTCGACCTGGGCAATTAAATTTGCCTCAGATAGAGGCTCAATCTTCTAGCATCAGAGTGCCTGGGGCGCACTCAAAACATTATCAGCCGCATCAACCATGTTTTTACTTCGATAATATAGAAGAACTTGATTTTTCATTGGATGATGATTATGTCATTTGTTTTCAGCATTATGCTGGACTGAAAATTGATTATTGTTTTCCCCATGATTTTGAAAAAATTTGTTATGAATTTTATTATCAATTAAAAAAAGCTGATGAAAGTGGCTGTAACAGGATTTTGATTGAAAGGCCCCAATCTCCTGCACTTCAAATGATTGCTGATAAAATACAAAGAGCTGCCCATCCGATTTTTGTGAAATATTGAAGTTGAACTTCATTTTTTCACAAAATAATGCTTGATGAGAGGGATTTAATGGCATTGATAATGCATGAATAGGGCTTGACAAGCCTAACGTGCATGATAAACTACGCCAAGCTTTTTATTAAAGGCACGTA
>DNMA01000090.1:0-2246 GCA_003489505.1 Legionellales bacterium
ATTCTGCTCTTAACCAAGTGGAGTCAGTTGCATTTTCAATACGTTTTAAATCGTCTTCTGGACTTTCTATAGACCAACCAATCTGTAAATAAAAACATGCTTTAAAGTTTTTTTGTTGAGTGCTATTAGGGTCTTGAAAAGCCCAATGCCAGAGTGCGGCTAGCGCAAATAATGGGGAAAATGCAAGCTCTAAGATTTGATTGGGTAAAGCTGAGTGCTCATGATGATGTTCAGCGCCATTAGCATGTTGATGACCTTGCGCACAACAACCTGTTAGTGTGGCTTCTTGGCAGTCAGGTGCGTTTGCTTCTGTTGTAGAAAATGCCTCAATAAATCCTTCAGAAAAAATATGACCTAAATCTGATAATATTTTTTGGACATTGGGAGCATCTTCGGCTTTAGTGAGATTTTGCCAAATACTTTTACCAAGATAGCCTAATGCCTGAAAAGGACTGCTGATGATTTTAAAAGTAATCGCAAAAGGTTTAAGCAGGGCTTCTAAATCAAAGAAATAATGAAAGTCTTCAAAGCCTTCACTGAGCATCCCAAGTAACGCAGAAACAATAGCAGGAATCCCTGGCATTCTATCGGCGGTCAGTCCGATACTAATTAAATGGCCTAGGAAAAATAGTATCAGTAGCGGTGTAAACGTTAATTTTAAAAGAATACGGAAGGGGTTAAAAATTTGCGCCCAGGTTTCAGTTGATCTTTTAATCTCTTTGGTGCTGAGTTCCTCTGGTTTAATATCTAAAGCTTCTCTAACTTCATTGATGGTTTCAATAGTGTTTTGTAAGTTAAAGCCTAAAGTAGAAACGGATACAATCGGTGCAATTAAAGCAGTTGCTACTTTAGTAAGAGGATGTTTTAACCATCTCCAAGTCGTTTGAGCGCCATTGACTACGGTCCACCAGGTGCCTGCAGTACATAAAGTGAGTGTTAAGTTGAGTGCAAAGATTAAGACACTAAAGCTGACAAAGGCAATATTTTTCCAATTGCGATTTTCACTAGTAGCCTGATTTTTGATGTCTTCCCACCAGGATTTGAAATTATTTTTCAATAAAAAGTCAGTCAAAGAATTGTAACTTAAAAAGCCATAGGCAATGCCTGCAATACTCGCCATAGGAATCACCAAATAAGGCAATACAGCAGGGGCAATCGCTAAAAAGGGTAAGGCAGGTAATACTTCAAGAATTAAAAAGATAGTGCCCAGTACCATCAGACCTGCTGCAACAGCAGAAAAAATTTGAATATAGGAATGATATGCGCTGACTTGTTGCGCTTTTTCTGAATAGAGTGCAATGTTTTTTGTTCCGACGTAATCCTTTACAGCTTTGCCATAGGCAGAGGCATCCGACTGGCTAATTAAAAGCTGCCCTAGCCAAGTCTCCATGGTTTTTAAACGCTCATTGCGAGCAGATGTTGGTGGCAGTAAAGAGAGTTTTTGATAGGTTTTGAAAAATTCAGGTATTTTTATTTTGTTTTGTGTGAAGTCGAAGTTTTTGAGAAATTCTTCACCCAGAATTTGGGCAGTAAAATTTCGATTTAGTAATTTATCCAAAGCATTGGAAATATTTTTTTGATAAATTTCACCTTCATAAATGACTGAGAGAACAAATGCTGCAATCGACACACTGAGTAAAGGTAAAAGAACATACATCCCACCAAAACTTAAGAGCCCTAATAAAACACTGGCGCCTAGAGTGAGTAAAATCGTGAGAGCTTTTTTGAAATATTCTTTAGTTGTAGACATCATATAAAACCTGAATACAGCAGATAACGAATGATAACACATTTTACACAATTTATGTAATTTGTAAAATCTTGAATGATGTTTATTTTTAAGTTAATTGAAGGTATATTGGCTCAGCATTTGCTATGTCATTTTTAAGTAATTGATTGGCCTATTGTTGCAACAGCTCTAACATTAGATTGTCCTATTTGGAAAACCGATAGTATTCATTTGTTTTTAGAAAAATAAACTGACATGAGTGCTGCACATGGGCATGATTGTATTCGCTTAGATTTGCTTTAGTATAGAAAGATGTTTGGTTCTTTTTAATTTCATGAAATATATTTTTTGGATATGGTTTTTGGGATTTCAGGTTGCCCATGCCTTTGATAAAGTCTGTGATGATTTGTCAGTCATTAATCTAGCAGACCGCCCGACTTTTGCTTATGGAGCCTGTGTGGTGCCAAAAAACATGTCGATGTTAGAGGTCGGTGCTAAACATTTTAAATTATTAGGT
>DNMA01000090.1:2553-3180 GCA_003489505.1 Legionellales bacterium
TAAATTATTAGGTGAAGGTGAAACCAATAGCTTGCCAGATGCAGAATATCGTTTGGGTTTAGGTTTTAATACGGAATTAGACGTCAATCCACCAGATTATTTTTCTCAAAGTGTTGACCCTAAAGCAGGTTTTGGCTATGTCTCTCTGGGTTTGAAAACCGTATTTTATGATGATAAGAATTTTGTATTTAGTATGGAAGGCTTTTTTGTCCCCCCTAGTGGGCATGCCTACTTTGGATCGCGTGGTTATCAAGGCGGCTTTAATTTAATTACGCAATATAATTTTAAAGAAAAATGGTCTTTAGCGGCAGTCATTGGCGCTGCAAGTTATGGTGAAAGGAATGAAATTGAGTTTCAAAATTATAAAACCTTTAGTCCAGATCTCGCCTTAAGTTATGAAATCACCAATAAACTTGTGATTTATGGGGAATTTTTTGGGCAATCTCGCTCGAGTTATACCAATGGCTTTGGTTTGATCTTTGATACCGGTTTGATTTATCAAATTTTTGAATTTGCCTCGGTAGATATTGAATTTGGCCAAAGAGTCTTAGGCCAATTAAATAATGCCGCACATTATATTGGCATTGGTAGTGCTATGAAGTTTGATTAGGGCAATTGTATTCAGTG
>DNMA01000090.1:3502-3809 GCA_003489505.1 Legionellales bacterium
TTGGATGGCCTTCTTCATTGATAGCAATCAATTTAATGGGGAATTTCCATAAGGTATATAAGTGTTTAAGCACTTCATGGGCCTGTGAACTTAATGGGACGCGATGATGCTGATAGTAATGTAGAATTAAAGTTCTATCACTTTCCAAATTGACATTAAAAACCTGTATATTGGGTTCATTAAAGCTTAAATTATATTGTTTCGATAAGCTATCACGAATGGTTCGATAACCATCATCATCATGAATGGCTTTGATTTCGAGATGGGGTTGTTGATCATCATCATGCATCAAGAATAATTTTAATTG
>DNMA01000176.1 GCA_003489505.1 Legionellales bacterium
ATTGCATCAGTATAAAAGCCAGAAAATACCACAATGGCATCACTGACAAATAATGAAAAATAAGTGCAAAAATAGCAGAGGCGCTTGCAAGTTTTAAAACTTCTCCCCTCACAAATCCTTGCCATATTTGACGACTATGTAGAGCTCCAGTATGACGAAAACAATAAAAACCAAAAATTGCTTGTGGAATCAAAGCTGTTAGTGTGCCTAAAAACATTGAAACTGCTTGTGTTTTTCCAACAACGAAATATACGATAATAGATAGACTCAAGCTTAAAAACAAAGGCCAAATCAGCCATGCTTTTAATTTCAACTTTGTTTTTATTTGTAAATTCATACCTTTTTTACTCTCGCCGGATTATAAATTAATCAAATCTCTATTGCAACTACATTCGGGTTAAGGTTGTAATTCCTAATAATCCCAGTCCTTTCTTTAAAATCCGTGCTGTAAGTGCCACCAATTTCAAACGACTTGTTCTTAAAGGTTCTTCTTGATTTAAAATGGGACAAGCCTCATAAAATGAAGAAAATGTTCCAGCTAATTCATACAAATAGGTACACAATAAATGTGGTGTAGCTTTGACACAAACTGCATCGACTACTTCTGGAAATAGTAACAATTGTTTGGCTAAATCTTCATCATGATGGCTTTCAAGGATAAATCCAGTCTTTAGGTCTTGCTCTGCCATTTGAGTCTTTTGAAAAATACTTTGAATCCTGGTAAAAGCATACAGCAAGTAAGGCGCAGTATTACCATCAAAACTAATCATCGTATCCCAATCAAACACATAATCACTAGTACGGTGTTTAGACAGATCTGCATATTTCACCGAAGATATACCAATGATGTTTGCCATATTCGCAAGCTCTTGCTCTGAAAAATGTTGAGTTTGTTTAGATTCAATTAACTTTCTAGCGCGACGTTCTGACTCATCTAATAGATCAGCCAGTTTTGTTACCCCACCGTCTCGACTTTTATAAGGTCGGCCCGATTTATCTAAAACCATACCAAAGCTAATATGCTCTAATTGCATAGTTTCATCAGCAAATCCGGCTAATTTAGCCAGCGCAAAAACTTGTTGAAAATGCAGGGATTGCCTAGCATCCACGACATATAATACGCGGTTTGCATGTAGTGCCTCATGTCTAAAACGAATGGCTGCCAAGTCGGTGCTTGCATAAAGAAAACCACCGTCTTTTTTTTGTACAATCACAGGCAACAACTCATCATCTTTGCCTTTAAATTCTTCCATAAAAACGCATTGTGCGCCGTCATGCTCAATTAATAAACCTTTTTCTTTCAAAAAAGTCACAATCAATGGTAAGTCATCATTGTAAGCACTTTCTGCTCTGACATCCGATGGCTTTAAAGCCACCCCTAGACGTTCATAAACTTCTTGGCAATGGTCAATGGATAAATCAATAAATGCTTTCCACATTTCTAGACATTTTGGGTCGCCAGATTGTAAGGCCACCACTAAATTTCTTGCACGTTCTGCAAATGCGGGTTCCGAATCAAAGCGCAGTTTTGCAGCTTTATAAAATGTTTCTAAATCATTAAGCATCACCTCTTCTGGGTGAGCACGAGACTCATCATCAAAGTGGGCAATTAACATCCCAAATTGTGTACCCCAGTCACCAACATGATTTTGGCGAATGACTTGATAACCTTTCAGTTCTAAAACGCGGGCAATCGCATCACCAATAATCGTTGAGCGTAGGTGGCCAACATGCATTTCTTTAGCTAAATTAGGTGATGAATAATCCACTACAACGGTTTGTTTGTGGTCAATAACCTCTACACCACAATCTATTGATTGCCACATGTTTTCTAATTTTTCTTTGAATAAATCTTGATTCAATACAATGTTAATAAACCCAGGACCGGCAATTGAAACTTCAGCAATACCAGGATGTTGTGGAATTAGGCTAATAATACGCTCTGCTAAACCTCGTGGCGGCATTTTAAAGACTTTGCAAAATACCATAGCAATATTACTGGAAAAGTCGCCATGCGATGCATCTCGTGGTCTTTCGATATTAAATTGAGCACCCTCAGGAAGAGAGAGACCTTGTTCTTTGGCAATCACATTTAAGGCTTGCTGCAATAAAGCATGGATTTGTTCTTTCATAAACTCTACAACCCTTATCTAAGGCTAAAAAGCGTATATTATGACATGTTATCGCAATTTTGAGCAACTGCGTTGACTGAACTTGCTCATTACTAGCTTCTTTGTAACAATAAACAAAAAATTGTTAAGGATTGAATATGCCCATGCACTCTAATCAACCCCAGGATTTCGCGTGGATGCGACAAGGAAAACATTTGCAATTTTGTTCTACTGAGGACGCTTTGCTATTAAAACCCTATGAAAAAGAACATCGTCCTAATAAACATCGAGCCTTATTAATGTTGCATGGCTTTTCCTCCTCTCCTGCGGTGTATCGCCTCATCTACCCCCATCTTGAACACTATGATTATGTTTATGCTCCTCAATTACCCGGGCATGGCGTTTCCATGACCGAATTTTCTCGTACCTCTCGCCAACAGTGGTTACAAAAAACGAATTTGATTTGCAAAAAAATGTGTCAGGAATATGGGCGTGTTGATGTAATGGGACTCTCATTAGGCGGGCTTTTGGCGTGTCATTTAGCGCATGAATTTCCCATTCATCGCTTAATTTTACTGGCTCCTGCGCTTGCTTTGTACTCTTCTTTACCAGTGATGCTTAAAACCGCCCAATGCACGCATCGATTAGGTTTCCAATATATTAAAAATGCAGGTGGACGTGCTTACCAACCACAAGCTGATGAACTTTTATTTCGACAATTACCCATTCAAACTGTTATTGAAATTTTAAAGTTAATTGATGAGTTTCAATTTCATTC
>DNMA01000070.1:0-392 GCA_003489505.1 Legionellales bacterium
AAGTCATTTGCTAATGATTTTTCTCGTTTGTTGGCCTAGGTTTTTTTAAAGAAATGCGAGACGTTAGAGTTTTTGTTGTGTAGAATGATGTTTCAAATGAATTTGAGATGATTCTATGTCAAAAAAGTCTGAACTATCATTACGAGTTTTTATTATTGCGATCATTTTAACGGTAGTGCTCGCAACAGCTAATGCATTTTTAGCTCTTAAATTGGGGATATTGACCTCTGCCTCAATCCCAGCAGCCATTTTATCGATTGGTATTTTGCGTTTTTTCAAAAACTCTACAATTTGGGAAAATAATTTAGTACAAACAGCAGCCTCTGCAGGTGAAGCTGTCGCAGGGGGGATTGTCTATACCATTCCTGCATTAGTCATTATTGGTTTTTGGC
>DNMA01000070.1:688-6183 GCA_003489505.1 Legionellales bacterium
TTAGTCATTATTGGTTTTTGGCATGATTTTTCTTATTGGGAAAACTTCTTTATCGCCTGCATTAGCGGTTTATTAGGCGTTTTATTTTCAGTACCCCTTCGAAAGACGCTAGTGAATCATTCTGGTTTGCCATTTCCAGAGGGCAAAGCCATTGCTGCAATTTTAGAAAATCAATCCAATGCAAAAGGTTTTAAACTGTTAATTCTAGGAATTCTTTTAGGCGCTGTCATTGATTTTATGCAAACCGGCTTACATGTCATTGCGACCAACTGGGTCAGTTGGCACCAGTTAGGTCATTTTACCCTAATGTTTAGTATGGGGTTTTCTATCGCCATGATCAGTGCAGGCTTTTTGGTTGGCCCTAGAATGTCATTAAGTATCTTAATCGGTGCTTTAATTGCTTGGTATATGGTTTTACCTTATTTTAGTTTTATTCCAAGTGGCCATGAAAATGTAGTTAATTTTGGTCAACAATTATGGAGTCAACAAATTCGTTATTTTGGGATTGGTGCATTACTGATTTCCGGGGTTTTATCTTTGTTTTTATTGATTAAACCCTTACTCAGCAAGATGGTCATGGTCGCCCAAACCCAGCAGAAATTTGAAGATGCTGAAAAAGATATCCCTCAGTTTATTTTATGGGGGGCGGTTGCTTTATTGGGTTTATTATTAATGGTCTTTTTCAAACAGCTGATTCCTATTCAAGACTTGCCCATTTCTTATGCTTTGGGTTACAAATTAATCTTTTTTGCTGTTTTATTTGTTTTGTTGGTGGGCTTTGTGATGGCTACCGTTTCGGCTTACTTCTCAGCCATGGTTGGCGTGAGTGCTAGTCCTGGAAGTTCTGTAGTGATTGCCTCCTTAATGCTTGCGGCCTGGAGTGTTTTAGCCTTTCTAAATCAAGGAGTTTTACATGATAAGGCCTTGCTGGCTGCTGAGGCGATAGTGATTATTTTAGCAAGCATGGTGACAGGCATTGCAGCGATTTCTAATGATAATATTCAAGATCTTAAAGTGGGGCATATTATTGGTGCAACACCTTGGAAACAACAATTGATGTTAATGATAGGTGTTGTGGTTTCTGCCCTAGTGATTCCTGCGGTGATGCAAATTCTTTTTAAAGTTTATGGTATTGCAGGACACAGTTTGCAAGGCGATGTGGATGCAGCAAGTTCTTTACCTGCGCCAACAGCCGCATTATTAGCAACCTTAACCGATGGTTTTTTTCAGCATGCTCTTCCATGGCAGGTGATTTTGATGGGGTCTTTAGTGATGTCTTGTATTATTGCCCTTATTTATTTTTTCCCTGTGGTGCGAGGCCTTGGATTATCTTTCTTTGGGGTCGCCATTGGCATGTATTTGCCGATGGAAACTTCGACACCGATTATTCTGGGAGGGTGGCTATCTTGGTTGATTCAAAGACGTGAGCATCAAGGTTTTATTCAAGAAGGTAGTGTCAATAAAATGGTTTGCTTAGTCTGTGGATTGGTGGCCGGCTCTGCAGTCATGGATGTTATTTTAGCCTTCTTTTTTGCATGGCATGGCAACATCAATTATTTTTCATGGGTACAAAATGACCCGCATCATGTAACAGTTTATGCCGCCTTAGGATTAATTGTTTTAATGGCTTTGAGTATTGTCAAATATCGTCAAATTTCAGATAAATGATGGTCAATCATCAAGGGATTGCTCAATAGGGCATTTTTTTGATTATTTTTACAATATTCCAGAAACCACTGAATATTGCCATCTTCCCAGATCAAACCTTGAGATGAATCTGCCTCCAGATTTATCTTGGGGTGATGAATCAAGATTTTACAATCGGGTCTCAGTTTAAAAGAGGCTAGCTCCATCAGGCTCAAGCCTCCTCCTTTAATAATCAATAAATGTGCTGCATTCAAAATCTTTCTTAAATTTTTAGCGTTTAAATGCCCTAAAAGATAAATTTTTGATGGACTTTGTTGTTGAAGTTTATAAATTTGTTTTTGGATGCTTCGGCAAGTTTTCCCGACAATGGCAATGTGTTCTATGTTTTTTTGTATCAAAGCCTTAAGATAATCAAGCGTTGTTTGACCCTGCGCAGAACTTAACATCAGTACAGCAATTTTTTCTTTGGGTTGGCAAGCAATCATTTTATGATTTATCCAAAGGACATTAAACCCCCAAAAATCATGAAAATAATTTTTTTTCCTCAGTTCTGTCCGAATCATTGGATTTTGTTCTGGCGCATAGAAATAAAAATGCTTTGCAAGATTTTGTTCGGCAAAGATACTTTGCTCATCTAATTTTAATAAGTGTATCGATAAATAATTTTTTTCTTGGGCTTTAATACTTTGTAAGGGTTTTAGATAATGCAAAGCTGATGCTTTGGGAATATCTGTAATAAATTGGTGAATCTGAATAGGAAATAGGCTTTTTTGATGTTTTTTTTCAAGCTGTGGAATTTTTTGATTATAAACATTGACGGCATGACAAATGGCCGGTAGTCCAAGTGCTTGGGTTGAAATAATACTATCAAAAGGATTGCCATCTATGATGGCCTGTTCTAGGAGTTTTTGTAATTGCTGACTAATGGGTTTTTTGTAAAACCTATCTAAAAAGACCTGACCTTTGGAGACGGTATTTAAAGATTTTCCATGGCCTTGGCTTTGTAAGAGATTAAAGATTGCAGTATAGAGATAGCCATTGGGTAATAAATCTAAAAGATAATCAATGTAGGGTCTTTGATGATGCGCTTTTTGTTGTTTTAATAATGACATCTTTTCTTTTTTTAATTGAAAAGGTGAGGGGATATAATATTTTTTTTCTAGCTGGCTTAACTTTTTAATCAGCGGAATATTAAAAAAATATAGGGCTCCCCAAATCAATGTTTCAATAGAAAGTTTTTTATTCCTAGGTTTAGAGATATAATGATGTTTTAGCGTTTTTTGTTGTTGAGATAATTGTTGGATAAGGCTTAAAGCGGCACTAATGTGTCCATTGCCACCACTGGAGGCAATAATTAAAGGGTGATTTGTATTCAACCAAGAAGATGTTTGATGTTCTTGTTGGAACATGGTGAGGCCTCATTCAAGAGATATTTCTAACTATGAGTATAGAATTGAATTTTAAAATTGCATATTTTAAGGAAACATTTATTCATGAACGAAAATAAAGTCATTGAACAACCTATTATCTGTCGTTTGCATTGGATTATTTTTTTACGCCCCTTGCTGATTTTATTAATTCCTATTTTGATGGGTCACTTAGGTATTTACCAACGTCATATATTCCTTACATTTGCAGCGATTTCTGTGATTTGGTTTATTTCAGAAATTATTCATTATGTTTTTACCTTTATGACCATCCAGCCTCGAAATGTTATTTTGCAATCAGGATTTTTAATCCAGCAAACGATTGATATTCCTTTAGCTAAAATTGAAAGTATTGATATTCGACAATCTTTGATTGGCACGATTTTTAATTATGGGGATCTTTTGATTACCGGTAGTGGTGGTTCAAGACAAACCATGTATTGTATTCAAAATCCTTTAACGTGTAGACGTTATATTGAACAATTTATGCATGCAGCTCATGAATAATATGATTACGCCTCGATTTGAATGGGTAGATATTGAAAAAATCCAAGTTGGGAATTATCAGCCACGCCATCATTTTGATGATGATAAAATCAAGGAGTTGGCTCAATCAATCGCCCAACATGGCATTTTACAACCTTTATTATTGCAAGACAATTATCAAATTATTGCAGGAGAACGGCGTTGGCGGGCCGCAAAAATGCTGGGATTGAAAGAATTGCCCTGCATGGTTTTTCCAGCAAGCCATCACCAACATGCGCTCCTGTCAATTTTAGAAAATATCCAAAGAGAGCAAATTGAGCCTTTGGAAGAGGCTTTGGCTTATCAGCGTTTAAAAAAAGAGTTTGCCTGGACGCAAGAACACATGGCAAATCTTTTGGGAAAATCCAGAACCCATGTGACCAATATTTTGCGTTTGTTGAAATTAAGCCCAATCATTATTGAGGCATTAGACGCTAAAAAAATGACTTATGGACATGCTCGGGCTTTAGTGGGCCTGCCAGAGGAAAAACAAATAGCTTATTTAAACCTGATTGAGTCACGTGCATACTCTGTCAGACAAATTGAAAGATTAGTACAAGAGGATAAAAAAAAATCACCAAAAGTGTACAATGAGCATACACATTTTTTAAAAACACTTGGAGAACAAGTAGGAACCGTTGTAGAGTATGAATCATATGCTAATGGTGAAGGCTGGTTAAAATTTAAATTTTTTAATCCAGATACCCTAGAGGGTCTTCTTGAAAAACTTGGCTTAAGTTATGATGAATGAATAATTAAAAAAAGGTTTAGAAATATGAATAGGAAATTTTGGTTAAGCTTATGTTTATTTGGTGTGACGACCATGTCACAGGCAAATTCTGTTGCAGGCGCGATGCATAATCTCATTCATCGAACTGATCCCAATGTCAATATGGGGATGATGGTCGTTGATATGACAACTGGTAATACCTTATATGAACATCAATCTCGACAATTAATGATTCCTGCGAGCAATATGAAGTTATTTTCGCAGGCTGCTGCCATGTTAGCTTTAGGGCCCGAGTATGAAATTCCAACCCTGCTCAGCACCGATGCCAAGACCTTAACCAATGGCCGTTTGAATGGTTCTTTATATATTCACATGCCAGCAGACCCATCTTTTAGTCACCAGGCTTTATTTAATTTATTGACCCAGTTGAAAAATTTAGGGGTTACTGAAATTACGGGTAATGTCATTATCCAAAGCGATTTGGCGGTTGCAACGCCTTATGCGCCTGGAATGACGCCTAAAGATGAACAATATAGTTATGGTGCGCCCGTTGCACCACTGATTCTTGATGAAAACCGTTTAACTGTGATTGTCAATCCAGCATCAAAAGTTGGATTGCCTGCGGTGGTTGAAACGCAAAGCCCACAAGGGGTTTTTGATATTGATAATCAGGTGATCACTCGAGAATCTCCAAAAGGTTGTGGTGTTTCAGTATCATTGGATAATATGGGTAAAATTCATGCCAAAGGGTGTGTTGTGGGCGGACAAATGGCATTACAGTTCAAAACCCCTATTAAGTATCCCGTGGCTTATTTAGGTGAACATGTTCGTTATAAATTAAAACAAATGGGTATTGCTTTTCATGGTGATGTCAGATTAGGACAAAGACCTGCTACTACTATCGAAATTGCAAAACATTACAGTAAGCCTTTAAGTCAATTAATGAGTTTAACTTTAAAACCTTCTGACAATCTATATGCCAATGCTTTATATTTATTAGCAGCCAATCACATTCGACATGCACCAAGTAATTGGGCTCAAGCTCAAACAGCAGTGCGTCAATTCTTACAACAAGAAACCGGAATTGATATGTCTAATGCCGTTTTTGGTGATGGTGCAGGCCTATCTCGCTTTAATCGTGTGACTGCTTATCAAACCATGAGTTT
>DNMA01000015.1:0-2021 GCA_003489505.1 Legionellales bacterium
GAAGCTATCGTGATTTTATTGACTCGATTTGTAGTATTTTATTGAAATCAGAGCCCAGTAATCGACATCATCTATTGTTTTATGCGAATAAGCCGAATGTGATGGCTAAATCTGTGACTGCGCTAGAAATGAGCCGTCGTCAACAAGCTTCATGGCGTAATTTAGAGTTTTTATTGAAAAAACAATTGCGCTCACAACCTGTGACAGTGGTATATCATCAAAATGAATTAATTGTTCTGGATAAAGATGCACATGACTCAGTCATTTGGAATGCGATTAAAAAGATTAAAGGCAATCGTCCAATCGGTGTTGCTGTTGAAAGCTTACAAGCACCTCAGCTGGGTTATGATTCGCTTAATTTCTTATGGATGCAAAAAACACCAGAAGAGTCTGCTAATCGTCGCTGGATCATTCGTTCAAATGGTTAAAAGAGAAGAGACTCTAGCCAATTTTAGGCTGGAGTCTTTTTGATATAGTGCATAATTTTAAAATCAGCATTTTGAGCAATACAAGTTTTAGGCCAATTTTGAAATGCTTTGATATTTAAGAAAATATCGCCTGCGTACACTTTATTAATTTCTGTTAAATAAAACTCATCAATAAAATCATTTTTTAAAAAATAGTTCATGGTTTTTGCTCCACCCAAGTGATAAAAATGAGGATGGTTTTTATAAACATCTGAGTTTAAAAAATCTTCTACACAAGTAAAAAAAGGATGTTTTGAATCTTTGGCCTGATGATGTTTGGAGATCACAATAATCAGGTTTTCTTTGAATATATGTGGTGGAAGTTTAATAAAAGTATCGTAGCCTGTAATGAGCGGTTGCTTTTTGACAAGCTTTTGCCAGAATGCAGTATCCTCTGGATAGGACCAGGGTAAATCTTGTGCTGTAGTGCTTCCAATTAAACCATTTGGGTCAGAAGCCATGACGCCAATTATTTTTGTTTTCATCATGATTTTTTAAAGTGGATTATTTTGTGACTATATAGAATTTTAATCTAACTGAAAAGAGGTTTACTTTAATGTAACGCCCATTCAAGTATTAGTGCGTAAGGTGAGTTCTTTATGAAAATTGCACTTCACACTTGAATAGGCGATTTATATAAAAGCAGATTCGCACCAGATATCTAGCCGAAAATACCAATGACATTTTAACCTGTCTTAAGTTGCGTGATTCACAAGACATTTCACTTTAAGTTTGCTGCGATTTTTTTCTGCAAGCCATAAGTCATATTTAGCTTGTTGATTTATCCAACTTTCTGCAGATGTCTTAAATGCAATACTCAACCTGATCGCCATTTCAGGACTAATACGAGAATGACCATTTAATAACTCAGAAAGTGTTTTACGAGTTACACCTAATGCTTTTGCAGCTTCTGTGATAGTTAAGCCTAAAGGCTCTATACATAATTCTCGGATAACTTCACCTGGATGCACTGGATTAAACATTTTTAACCTCTCTAGTGATAGTCAATATAGTCGACATCATAAGCATTATCGCCCTAAAATCGAAAAAAATAATTCTCAAATTTGCCTGGATTGTGACAGAATAAAAATCTTTAAGCTGTCCCTTTAATTTGTGTAAGTGTAATCCCGGTAAATCCATATCCTCAGGATAAACACTTTCATCAAGTCGTGTAAGTATTAATTGCAATCGTCTTTCATGATGAGCTTGTATCCCAGAAAGACTACCTGTGTGATAAAATCGGCTCAGCCCTTTATGTTTTATTGTTTTTATCATGAAAATTCCACTTTATACACACGTTTATTGCAACCTGTAACTTTACTATTGTCAAGCGAGCGCATGGATTTTCTAGATGACAAGCGGTCCGCAACCAGCGTCCTTACGAAAAATTAAATTGAACATATGCTCGATTATCACAATTACTAGTCGCATTAATTTGAATCCAGAACAACACCAATAGACTTGGTTTTACTCAGATAATTTATTAAGCAACTCTTTTTCTCTTGCCCTCTCAATTGCATCATGCAATCTTTTCTCAAAAATATCCTTTGGAGG
>DNMA01000015.1:2432-2642 GCA_003489505.1 Legionellales bacterium
GACAAAGTGATTCCTGTGGCATCATCAACCCTATTCAATAGGCAAGTATTTTTACCTTCACCAAACCAATCGTGGATAGAACCATCAATTTGAATCAGTTCGCCAAATTGAGCTTTACGCTCACGTCGTTGACGATAGATAGTTCTTTTTCTATGGCGTTTCCAAAGACCTGATAGAGCTTCGTTTGTTCTGTAAATTCTGTTTTACTTC
>DNMA01000126.1:0-621 GCA_003489505.1 Legionellales bacterium
CTTTCATAACCATCTTGAAAATGTTCACCAACAACTATCGGGGCCCTAGATGACCTATAGTGTTGGTCTTATTGGCGGCATTGCCTGCGGAAAATCTACTGCACTCAAAATATTCAGAGAACTCGGTATTGAATGTTTTAGTGCTGATGAAGTTGCAAAAGAAATCATGCAGCCCCATCAAAGCGCTTACCAAAAAATTCTTGAGCATTTAGGCCATGAGTATCTACTTCCCAATCAAGAATTAGATAGAGCAAAAATCAGAAAAAAAATGCTCGCAGATGGTGACTTTAAATATTGGCTTGAACAGTTAACCCACCCGCTGATTCGTAAAAGATTACAAGAACTACAAAATAATGCTCAAAGTCCTTATTGTATCTTGGAAATCCCCTTATTAAAAAATAAAAAAGATTACCATCTCGACCGCATTCTTTTAATCCAGTCCAATCCCAACAGACAAAAAGAATTCCTAAAACAAAGAGGTTTAAGTGAAGCAGAAATTCAGCCATTACTGCAAGCACAAATCCCTGAAAACATACGATTAGCACTTGCCGATGATATTATCGACAACACTCAATCTTTTGAAACACTAGCACTCAATGTTCAAGCGCTTCATCAAAAATA
>DNMA01000126.1:974-8217 GCA_003489505.1 Legionellales bacterium
TTGAAAATGCTATGATTTCAGCAATTCGAAATTGTCATTTAATTCGTGTCCGATATTAGGCAAAATAACTTCAAAAAACCAGTTTATTGCTTCTTTAAAATCTTTTGAGCTCTTGAAAAATCGATTATTTCTCACTTTTTCGTTCATGACCTTCCATAACCTTTCTATAGGATTAAGATTCGGGCTGTAAGGTGGGAAAAATGTAGTTTAATATTTAGTTCAATTTTTTGTAAGCTAACAATATTGAACGATGATAACCAGACCTATCGAGTATTAAATGAACAGTCTTAGAACCTAGAGAAGTTCATATTGAGGCAGAATCGATTGATATTGCATTCAATAAGCCCTGATTTTCTAGACTTGATGAACCATTCATGGGTGTATTCTTTAAATATCTCACGATATTGATTTTTCAAGATATTGATATGAATTCTTTGTGATGTCGTTAAATCATTTCTTATCCATGAGAAAAAACTGTCTAATCGAACATGGCGTCTAGTATAGCCTTGTGATTTACATATTTCGCTATAAAAAGTTTCAAGAAACTCTAATTTCTGGCGATGGGAAGGGATTTTATTTAGAAACCCTTCTAAAATTTCTTTTGAGAAAGTGCTGCCATTGTCCCCATGAATGCTTTTAAATTGTTTAAAGACTGCTGCAGTATCAGCATCATCAGGAATGATGTCATCAGCTGAATGCTCTAAGTTTAAATTAACCAGTTTAGGAAGAATCTTATGCAAGTTCATTTCATAGACAGGCACATTATCTAAATACAAAGTCGTAATGTTTTTAATTTGACGTCCAGTTTCTTTACATGT
The DNA here is from genome assembly GCA_003489505.1 of Legionellales bacterium. Taxonomy (GTDB): domain Bacteria; phylum Pseudomonadota; class Gammaproteobacteria; order Legionellales; family Legionellaceae; genus UBA2653. Next base: position 1,793 of record DNMA01000126.1, read on the forward strand.
TTGAATCTCTGTTTTGAAAGCCAATTTTAATTTGGATTTTTTTTGTAAGTCATCAATTAAGTGACAAATCAGTTTAAACTCTTTGGTATTCGGGTACATTCGAAAAAATCGATATTTTAAAGTCAAAATCTCTGATGACTCTTGAGCGCTGACTAGCTTTTTAAATCGTTTGATTTCATTGAAATGTCCAGAAAATGGCTCTTCGAATTCATGGGTGTCAATCCAAAATGAATTATTCCAAAGCTCTGGATGATTCACCATGTCCCAAAAAATTACAAACCCATCGTCATTTAAAAATTCTGCACTAAAATCTCGAAATAGATAAAATGCTTGTTTTTCATAATCTTCAAATAGCATCATGAAAATATGTGCTCCAGTTTTAGGAGAATCCAGCATTAACTTTTTCTTGAGAAATATAGGAAACTCTCTATCGACTAGTGCCCAATTGGTTTTAGACCATATTCTTTTTGTATGCTGTATCAAAATCTGATTTAGATGATTAAGCATGAGATGAAATCTTGGGGGAATAGTATTATGAAGTTTAGAGTGATACACATCATGCTGGGTAACAACGGGTAAGGGTGTATCAGACCAGCCATGAATATCATGACTAGGCGGCTGAACATTCGGTTCTGAAATGCTAATTGCAGTGGGCCTAAAATTTTTTTCAACCCCAGCTTTAATATTATCTCGGCTTAAAGTTCCCAGGTAAACAAGATTAGCTGATGCTCCATTAAAACCTGACTCTGCAATTTGAATAGCCTCAATGATACCAAAGGGTAAATGTATATCGTAGATTTCATGTTTATATATCACTTGGTGCCAGGATAAATTCTTTTGTAATGCATTACCTAAAGTACTTTTACTAGAACTAATAATATTTGGATTATTTTTAGAAAGAAAAAACATCTTTTCTGAATTTGGCATTGTTTCGAGAAGACAGATTAATCTTTCAAGCTTTTCTTTTGATATAATTTGACTTGTTGCACTGAACCAAGTTCTTTGAATCACCGGCATCAATAAATTCATGAATTCTTCAGTGAAGGCGCCATTGTCTTTATGTAACTTAAATGTATGTTCGACTGGGTATTCTTTTGAAACTTGCGCTCTGGCGAGGATGGTTGCGACTTGTTGCCGGGTGATTTTATTTTGTTTGAAAAGCCATAAAGCATAGTAAACATGCTCTGGTCTATCATCCGGAATTCCATATAAAATTTTACGTCTTGCTTGTTTTAAACCCCTTTTTTTTAATTTAACATCCTCAGGAATATGAATGATTTGCCCATTTAAAAAGTCTTCAAAATCATCGGAGTGCTTGATTTTTTCGGTTTTATCATCTCGAGGGCTAAATTCTTTTAAGTTTGACTTAAAAGATACATCAACCCCATCTGGAATCTCAGGTGAAAAGAATCGATTGAAAAACAAGACCCAAGCCTCTCGGGCTTCATTATAGTTGGTAATGGGTGCTATTTCATCAAATAGATTCATAATGGAGAAAACTGAAAGCAATATAAATAATTATAACATAATGTATTAAAAACAAACATAAAATTTATTTTTAAATCATTAATTTCGTTGAATTGCTTGACATGCTTGTCTTTTTGATGATCCCATAGTAAAATTTTAATCCAACAGGAATAGCTCTTCAATTTTGCAATTGGCTTGCCCTAGAGAGGTAGTAGATGAATTCTCAAAAAATTAAAGATAAATTAACCCGTTTGATTCCTCATTTTGGAGAACTTGACGAAAGCCTTCAACAAAACTTTATTGATAGCCTGAAGGGTAATAAACCATTATTTTCTTGGCTTAATGATGAACCTCCAATACGCCCTTTTTTAGCAGATAACTTTGCTATGCGACGTGTTTTTGCCAATCAGCCAAGTGCGCAAAAAGATTATCCATTGATTTTAAAAGAACATCCTGCCTATCACCAACTTGAAAAAACTATTTATCGTCAAAAATTTTCTGAGATTACTCTGCCCGTTGAAATACTCGATGATGAGAACCTTGATTATCTCATGCTTCGAGATTACTCCAAACTACCTTTTCCAAAGAATTGGCTACAACAGTTTTTAGCCGACTCTCAACCCGAAAGTCTAGACATTCAAGCCAAAATCAAGGACTTTTTTAAGAATGACTTTGGGTTTTTATTTAAAACTTCTGATTTAAATTTTTATTTTTTAATTCAAAAAAGCCTAATCAAGTTAAGTGTTCAAGACAAAAACCAAGCCTTAATCGAATTGCTTAATCAAGATTGGAATAATTTCCCGGGTTTATTGGATAATTTGAAGCCCCTTACCGATTTCGCATTTTCTTGGCTAGACCACTATCTAGAAAAACTTAAAAAATATATGGATGAAATTAGCCAAGCCCATGTATTTTATCGTTTTTTTGGGATTTCATCCGACCATGTTATTTTAGGCACAAGCCTTGAGACTCCGACAATCCCTTTTATCAATATTCTAGATTTTTATAATTATCATACCCATAGAAAATCTATTCACTCAGCAATGAATGTCTGGCAAGCCCTTTTTAAACCTCTTCGCCCTTTTTTTAATGAATATGTTGATTTAGCTCAAACAGAAAAAAACATTATTATCATCTGTTTTAGAGCATTTATGCCTGTTTTAATTTTATCTATGGTATTGGCTCTTGGATATTCTGCTATCTTACCATTAGCCTATCACCAATTAATTGAATATGTATTTTTTATTCCAACACTTTATTTTTCTTTTGTTGTCGCTGGACAATACATTCAACTTAAAAATTACTTATATTTAAATTTCATACAATGGTATTTTGGCTCCATTTATGCAGCACCAGCATTTCAGGCGAACTCGGTCTTATTAGAAGTTTTTCAATCAGAAGAGCTTACCCAAAAAATTGCTAATTTTTATGTCTTCATGTTTGAGCAATGCGATAAAATTGAAAATATTTTCTCGACCATGAAAGGCAATCTAACGACCCAGCAAATGACTAATCGAAGACTTAATATTCAATTGAAGTCAGAACTAATCAGTGAGTGGCAAGACATTCGATTAGGCTATTTAGGCACTGAGCAAATTCCTAAAATTGTAAAAAACAGATTACAAATAGATAAAGAATCCACGCAGAAATCATTGAAACAGTTCTATGAACTCTATTTCAATCTCATTGACAGTCAAAAAAAGCCCTTTAAACAAGAGTATGATGTTTTAAAAACACGCTATGAAACAATCACTGGTTTAGAAAAAGAATTAGAGAGTATGGACTTTTCACCCCAAATAGAGGCATTAAATCAATCTTCTTTAGAGCAGGTTTTAAGAATTCTCTAGATGGGTGCAAAAAATTTCATAATATCATCTTCTGTCCATTGAATATTCATTTGGCCAGAAGCTGAAACTGTTTCATCAAATAATTTAAATTTCTTTTTCTGAAGCTCAAGCATTGATTCCTCAATGCTTCCTGAAGTAATCAAATGATATTCAAAAACTGGTTGCTCTTGACCAATACGATAGATTCTATCCGTTGCCTGCGCAGTGACCGCTGGGTTCCACCAAGGCTCATAATGAATCACCGTGTCGGCACGCGTTAAATTTAAGCCCAAGCCCCCGGCTTTTAAGCTGAGTAAGAAAATAGGGACCTCGCCTTTTTGAAAACGCTCAACTAAGACTTCTCTTCTTTGAGTTTTACCTGTTAGCGTTTGAAAAGGATAATTTCTTAAATTTAACTCTTGCTCAATCAAATGCAGCATTTTAGTAAATTGCGAAAAAATTAAAACGCTTCTTCCCTCTGCCATGAGGCTTTCTAGCATTTCCATTAAAATTTCAAGTTTTGCAGAGCCTAATTGCGTTTGATTTTGCCAACTTGCGGGTAATAATCTGGGGTCACAACAAATTTGGCGAAGTTTTAATAACGAATCTAATACCACCCAGCGCGATTGCACCAAGCCACTTTCAGCTAAAGCAGTTTGGACTTTCTCTGCAAGAACACAACGCACAGATTCATAAAGTTCCGCCTGCTCACCTTCTAATGTGACTTTTTGAATAATCGTTGTTTTTTCCGGTAAATTATCAATAACTTGTTTTTTAGTACGTCGAAGCATAAATGGACGAATTCTTGCAAGTAATGAGGTTTTTACATCGTCTCGTGCTTCTGTTTCGATTGGTATTTGAAAGTTTTTTCGAAAATAGGTTCGACTACCTAGTAAATTAGGTACAGCAAAATCAATCAAACTCCATAATTCCCCTAGATGATTTTCCATTGGGGTGCCCGATAAACAAAAGCGGCTATCGGCCTGCATTTTTTTTAATACTTGGGTTTTCTGGCTTTGAAAGTTTTTAATCAATTGAGCTTCATCAAGGATTAAATGCGAAAAATGATAATCCCAAAATAACTGGCGATGTCTTTGTACCATACCATAGGATGTCACAATGATATCCACCGTTTCCCAATTAGAATGATTTTTTTGACGTCCATGAAATAACTGACAGCCTAGCTTTGGTGTATATTGCTGGCACTCATATTGCCAATTGGCTAATAATGAGGTGGGCACCACTATCAAAGCAGGTCGATTCAACTCACCTTTTTCTTTGAGGCCTAAAAGATAAGTTAAAGTTTGAATGGTTTTACCTAAACCCATATCATCGGCTAAAATTCCACCATAGCCTGCATTTTTAATACTTCTAAACCATCTGACACCTTCTAATTGATAGGGTCTTAATTCACCTTGAAAAGATTGCGGCTTGCATTGCTCAAGACTCATCGACTCAGGACTGAGTAACCAAGTCATTTTTTTCCATGCTTGATTGCTATACCAGATATTATGTTGATCTTGAACCTGCTTGGACCAATTTTGAAATTGCTGTAGAGCTTGCCATTCATTTTTTACTCGAAGTGCCGATTGCGCCACTTTCAATTTATCATCAACAATTCTTTGTAATAACCATTTCAGTCGTGACCAAGATACTTTTAGGCTTTTACCTTTATCATTGATAATTTGAAAGATAGTATTGTCATCTTTGGCCATGAGGGTCTGATAATCGAAAGATTCCAGCAAGTGCACCAGAATATCAATCATATTCCATTGTTCTTCATCTTGCTCAATAGTTAATGAAAAACGAAAACCTTGATCTTCATCACCTGATAATTCAGATTGCCAAGCCGTTTTAACAGGATGCGCTGAAGATTCTGTGACCCAATCATATTGGAAAGCAGGCTCTACTTTCTTGCGACTGGTTTGACTGTGAGTTTCTAACCAACTGATAAGCCCTGCAATTAAATGGACACAAGGCATAGCTTGGCCACAACCGCATTTATATTGCTTGCTATCCCATTGTCTTAAATGGCTATGAATAGTGTAGATTTGTCCTTGAATATCTTTGACACGCGCCATCAAAAAACCATCGCTTAGGCGTGTCATTAATACGCATTGATCATCAACGAGCTTTTGTGCTTTTGAAACCAAATTTTTGGCTGCGCTATTTTGTAGTTGATTTAATATTTTCTCAATCAATAACATAAAAGATAAATCAAAGGATGAATTTTTTATTTTACCCTATTTACGCTAAAATTTGTAAAATATTTAACATCTTCTCAAAAATAATTTGACCCCATGCGCAAGTCACGGGAAAATAGTATTATTTAATGAATGAAATGCTCATGACTATTCAGACTCTTCTTGCTCAAATCAATCCCTGTGTTGGTGATATTCAAAACAATAAAAAAGCCATCCTAGATATTATTGCCAAGCATCCCAACCATGACATCATCATTTTCCCAGAGTTGGCTTTATGTGGTTATCCCCCTGAGGATTTATTACTTTATCCTGGTTTTAAAGAAGAAATTGAAGCAGCAACTCAAGAAATTTCACAATTTACAACTCAAAGTCTTATTATCTTAGGAACTGTTTACCAAGGCTTTAATGCAGCAGCCATTATTTCCCAACAAAAGATTCAATACTATTACAAACACATTTTACCCAATTACGGTGTGTTTGATGAAAAACGTTATTTCCAGTCTGGACCCATGGAATTATTTCAATTTGAATTAAAAAATCATCGTTTTGGCCTGATGATTTGTGAAGATATTTGGGATGAACATATCACTCAAAGACTCCCCAAAGGACTTGATACTTTAGTGAGTATTCACGCCTCACCCTTCCATCAACAAAAAATGCATGAACGCTTACAAACCATTAAAAACATTTCCCAAGAAAACATCAAGCTGATTTATGTCAATCAAGTGGGTGGTCAAGATGGGCTTTTATTTGATGGACAATCTATGGTAGTCAGCCCCAATCATCATATCACCGCCAAAGCTAAAGCCTTTGATACTGATTTACTCAGCGTTGAACTAAAAAATAATCAATGGATAGGGCGAATTGAAAAGTCACTATCACCGCTAGCAGAAATCTACCAAGGATTATGCTTAGGATTAAAAGACTT
>DNMA01000179.1 GCA_003489505.1 Legionellales bacterium
TGTCGGGGGCTTGGTGTTTTCTGGTTTGGTCTTGCTACTTATCGCTGAAATCATCTCTAATCATATTGAAAAAACGCAGTTTCGCAAACAAAAGATTTATTTTGACAAACAAGAAAAGCTAAAAGAAGACCTCCCGAGCTGGGTGGAGCAGAAGGAAGGTGGTCGGATTGGGTTGATTGTGTTTATCATTTTGTTACTAGCAGTAGGCGGTATCAAGCTTTTGGAATGGTCAGTCAGCTCTCCAACCCATAAATCAATTCGATAAGGAATCAATATGTGTCTATGGATGAAAAAATTAAAGGAAAAAAGATTAATCAAAAAAATTAAAAGCTTGGTCATGCAAAGAAAACTCAACCAAGTCAGTGATAAACAATTGCAAGAAGAGTTAAAGCTTTACCATGAATTAGCGACACTTTATGGAAAATTAGTCGGAAAACACAAAGCTTATCCTTATGCCTTAGAAATGCAGGTGAGTGCTTACCGCAATGCAGCAACATTAGAAGACCCTGTTGCCTACTTTTGGCTTGGACAAGAGTTTTTAAAGCATGCCAAAGCTTGTGAAGAGTGGCAAAACAATGAAGTGTTAGCCAGTGAACTGAATCAACAACAAAAAGATTTTTACTATTCTCAATCTTATCGTTATTTAGAATTGGCTAGTGTAACAAATACCGAAGCTCTAAGAGTCATGGGTTTATGTCATATTCATGGCTGGGGGGTAGCTGTTGATAGACAAAAAGGATTTAGTTTAATTGTTGATAGCATCAATCGTGATAATTCTTGGGATAAATTACCCGAAATCTTCTCTAAAATTGGTTTAAATAAACCTGAATTTTTAAGCGAGCTTATCCGCTACCGAACAACTGGCGGGACCAGTTCAACAAATTAAAGGTTTGTGGATAGACTAAATTTAGAAAGCCAGCGATACAAAGGGCGGGACCAAAAGCAATAGGTTCGCCCATTTTTTTTAGTTTGACCACGGCCAGTATTAAACCTAAAAGGCTGGCAAGAAATAAGATATTAAATAATTCAGACACGCCACACCAAGCGCCGAGTGCGGCTAGGAGTTTAAAATCACCATAGCCAAAGCCTTCTTTTTTGCTGGTCCAATAAATAAAATGATAAAAGCCCCATAAACCTAGATAACCTAAAGCAGCTCCAATGATAGCGTCTTGTGCGGAACAAAATAAGCCATGGGTATTGATTAATAAGCCTGACCATAGCAATAAATAGTTCAAAATATCAGGGATGAATAGTGTTTCCCAATCAATAAAAAAAATACATAAGGCCAAAGCACTAAAAAGAGCATAAGATAAAAATATGGATAAACTGGGGGCTTGATAATAGCATAAGGCAATGAGGAGGATAAAACTAAGCTCCACAATGAAATAGCGTTTAGCAATGGGGGTATGACAAAAATAACATTGGCCTTTTAAGATAACAAAACTCAATAGCGGAATATTATGCCACCAATACAAAATGTGCTGGCAATGAGGACAATGTGAACGCGGTAAAGCAAGGTTAAACGTCTTAAAATCATGATTGGATTCTTTCAATTTAAAGATGATGGGCAGTCGAGAAATGACAACATTTAAAAAACTACCCACCAAATAAGCAAAAATCAATATACCTATAAGATTATAAAGTCCATTCATGATTTTCATCCGGGTAAAAAGTAATATTGCCAAAATCGATGTTTTCGTTGGCAAACCTTAAACTTTTTTTAGTATAAACCACTAACCAGCCATGTGGAACAGAAGCTCGATAGATGACATCGCGTACGGCATTCGGCACGCCTTCTGATACTTTTTCCCATTTCAGTTCGGCATAGAGCGGAAAACTCAAGAGGCTAAGCATTAAAAATAGTTGTTTTTTCATATGAATTGGGCATTGATAAAGGACTATGATTGCATCCTAACATAATTTATTTTTGTTAAAAATAAATGAATTTGAACAAAAGCAAAAAAAATTGTTTAAATTTATTAAAGACACAATTAGTAAAACAAAAAAATATGCAAAAAACGCTAAAAAGTGTTTGCAATGACTAGGTGATTATACTAATATTGTCAGCGGAGAGGTGGCAGAGTGGTCGATTGCGGCGGTCTTGAAAACCGTTGAAGAGAAATCTTCCCAGGGTTCGAATCCCTGTCTCTCCGCCAGATGTTATTCAGAGTCTGGTTAAAAATTTCTTAAATCATTCCAATTTACAATAACAAGTTCCCAATAATGTACCACTTCCAGTACATTGAACGCTTTCAATATTTCCTGTAAATCTATAATTTTGTTCTGCTGAGATTTTTTTCTCACTTTTTTGTTGATGGCTGTGATGAATACACTCTAGCGTGCATCTTTCTTTAATATAGCTTTGTTCAATTTCAGAACAGATGCTTGCGCACGCACTGAAGCCAATGATGCTGAAGTTCAGAATGATAAAGAATCCTCTTACTTTCATGAAAAAACCGTTTTTTTCATATTGTCCATATTTTAATTATTGATGGTTTTTTTTAAAGTTCAAGCTCAACATGAATCATTACCGAACAAATATTTTTATTTCAATGACTTTACTTGCTATGCCTATTTTTTTCATGATATAAAGTGGCCGTAATATTTTATTTTAATAGGGATGACAAGATGCCAGTTTATAGCCATTCTAAATGGCGTTTCATAATCATATTTACGCTTATTTTTAGCTTAGTGGGCTGCAAGAGTTTATTCGGTGATAAAGATGATAACCCCTTTAAGGATGAATCTGCTGATGACCTTTATTCTCAAGCACAAGAATCTTTAAAGAAACATGAATATACGAGTGCAATTAAACGTTTAGAAGCGATGGATAGCATGTATCCTTTCCATGAGAAAACTGAACAGTCTCAGTTGCAATTAATCTATGCCTATTATGAAAAAGAAGATTTTGGTTCTTGTGCAGCATCGGCTGATAGATTTATTCATCTCTATCCTCGCTCGAATCAAGTTGATTATGCCTATTACATGAAAGGTATGGCAAATTTTAGACAGCAAAGAGGGGCTTTGGCAGAAATTGCGCCGATGGATTTGGCATGGCGTGACCCAGGTACACAATCGCAAGCTTATTCCGATTTTGCGACTTTGGTAGAACGGTTTCCAAACTCTAAATATACGCCTAATGCTAAACAGCGCATGATTTACTTACGAAATTTATTTGCAGCGCGTGAAATGCATACCGCGAATTATTATTATTATCGTCAGATGTATGTTGCAGCTTCTGAAAGAGCCAATTATGTAGTTAGAAATTATGCACAATCTAGTAGTGCAAGACCCGCTCTTGGTTTAATGTATTATTCTTATCTAAAATTAGGGATGAAAGAGTCAGCCGATGAAGCTTTGTCTGTTTATCAAGCGACCTATCATTGTAACCCTAAAAAACCAAAAAACAGCTTGAAATGGTAGACAGTGCAAAGCACTGTCTATTTTTAACAGGCAATCCCTGAAAGATCATCAATCAGTTGCTGATAGGTATGTCCAACAATCAACAATTCTGTGAGTTGATCATCTTGTTCTTGTTGTTCAATGGCTTGTGCATCAATTTGTTCTTTTAAACTTGGAAGTGCTTGTACGCGTTTAAATCCAAATTGTGGGTTTAAATGAAACTGAATCATTTCACGCCAAACAAAAGACATTTCACTAGGAATTAAACCTTGTTCAAACCAGGTATGAGCCGAGTCTTCTTCCCAGTTATAACCTTGGCATTTAATTTGTTTTCTCTGATTGTCTTCATCGACAAAAGCCAAACGGTCTGCTAATTGTAAAAAGCTAGGTAGGCTTTGTGGCTCACGTAACCATTTTTGCCATTGCATGATAAAGTCATCTTTAGGGGTAATGGGGTTGATTTCAATGGCTTGCGGAACCGTTTTATGAATCAAAGAAATAATGAGTTCTAGTTGTTGTTGGCTGGTTGACTGAATAAACATTCTTTTGCGAATCTGATCAAATAAAATGATTTGTTTTTTTTGCACACAAAAAGCTTTGGGCAGTAGCTCAAATTCAATATCTTGTCTCAGTTGTTGTTTTTCATGTCTTTTCAGTGGAAAGCCTCTGGCACTACTTAATTCTCGTGCTTTATTTTCAATGGTGTGATTCACAACAGATTGTGGCAGAATGCGTTCTTCTTTGCCAAAATAGCAAAAGCTATAAGACTGAATATTTTGACTGTATTGATCAGGGGCTACAGTTTTCCAACCAAAGCTGGTTCGCGCATGAGCAGGGCAGGGTGCTAAGGCGTGTTCTGATAAATGAGGTGCTAAATCAGATTCAAAATCAAAAGAGATATTATAAACTTGAAATTGTCTTAACCACATCTTTAATCCTTTTATCTTTATTTTTAAAAAAACAATGATAGCATGGACCCTCAAAAATCATTAGCTTTTTCATTGATAATAATTTTTTACAAAATAAAACAAGTTGTCTTTTTTTTGATTAAATTTCCAGGTGACTCGGCGTCCTCATTAAAATATTGAAAACAATGCTTGAGAGGGGATATTGTTTTTAATTAAATCATAGCCCTCTCTTTGATTAGCAATATAGATTAAAGTCCATCCACTAATCATAGAACCATCACCAAACACACAGATGTCATTGGCACCTTCTTGAGATTGAAAGGAGCCATTTGTAACTAATTGTGCATAGGTTCCACCTAAATTACGACAGACATTATGAGCGGGGTTAGTATCTGAACCTTCCCAAAGTTTTGATTGTTCATCTAATGCTGAAAGGCTTAACACCATAGAGGCAGCAATATTGGCTTTTTTGGAATTCATCGATTCTAAACCAATCACAGCAAAACCATGATCTAAAACGAATGTGCAAAATGGACGTGAAAAGCCCTTGATAAGGCCTTGTGGGGTGTTATAAATCATTTCCATTTTTTGGACTTGTCCACCGATATCTTGGCAAGTATTTTTTGCAAAGCTCATTAATGTATGAAAGATGAGCGCTATTGTAATAAATTTTTTAATCATGAAGCTTCTAAAATGAATGACTTGTTCGTATTGTAAGCTTTTGTGTATGAATAGCAAACATTTTTTTAGATAAATTGTACAAATTGTTATAAACTAAAATGGAGAAGAAAAAAAAGGACACTCACATGAAGACAACATTGATGTTGCTGGTGATGTTAATCGGTTCTCAATGGGCGCATGCTCAAAAAATTCAAGTCAATGGCAAGATTTATGAGGTTGATGCTTTAAAGCCTTACCCCATTGCCAAATCAAAAATCTATGCCAAAGACCGTTCAGTGACGCCTTTAATCATGTCAAAAAGACCCCCATCACTCACATTAAAGGTGTAAATGGCGATTGAGGTATGGGGTCATCCAATAAATGATTAATGCGATAAAATTCATCTTGCCTAAATAATTGATAGCATTCTGGGATATGGATGACTTTATTTTCTTGGTCTTTTGCAAATTCAATAATGGCTAGTATTTTTTGCAGATGATGTTGAAAAGTGGTCTTTTCAACAATACCAAAAAAAGAATAGAAATAAGGCTGCATCATCATATAGCGAAGGGTCTGTGCAAATTTTTTTCCAGGTATATCTGAATAATTAAATTCTATGGCTTGAAATAATCCCATCAGTGTTGAGATGTTAATATCTGATTCAGGGGATTTTTGATTTTCCAGTTCTTCTTCAATATCCACCATTTCATCTTCATTCGAGATAATTAATAGTGATGGAGCGCTTCGTGCATCACCGGAATCAAAAGAAGAAACAGGCGATTCAGAGCGACTATCAGGACAAAGTAATTCAGGCTCAGATACTTCGACCTTTATGGGTTGAGGGTTAGGAGGATTTTTAGGCTCTTGGGGGTGAATCACCGCATGGATGTCAGGCATGAAGATGTATCCTGATATAACGGTTCCCACAGTCATTAACAAGCCAGAATACTGCGCAAGGATTTGTGCATTAAAGTGTCTCATTTCATTCCTTTAATTGAAAGACAAAAATAACATTGACAATTATCCATCAAAAGAGGTATTTGTAAAGTATCGGGAATGAAAAAGGAGATTTTAATATGCTCAAGGATGATGCCCCGTGTTTCATGGATGTATGTTTTGAAAGTTTTAATCTGTTCAGAAAAGAAAAAATGAAAGCCATACAAGAATCTATTGCTCAAGGTGATTTCATGATTCATCCAAAAATCATTGCAAGTAATTGGCTTAATCATGAATTTCAAAATTTTCAAATTCCTGAACAAGTAGAAGAATAAGGCTCATATTGTGTCTTTTTAGGGTTTGGGTTAATATCTTCGCGTGTTTAATCATGAGGAAGTATAATGCAAACTCAAAGAGAAGAATTTTTTTCAAAAGTTTATCAAGGTTTTAAAGCTGAATTAGAAACGCGTGAATTTTTAGGATTGGTTTTGAATCTAGACCAATTTAAAAATATTTATCAAGCGATCTTAGTTGCAGGTATTTATTTAGGTGTTTCAGCACTGATTGCAACTATTTTTCAACCGCTAGCTTATCTGGGTGCTATCGTTGCATTCGGTATGGGTATTTACTCTTTATTCTCAGCAGCTATCAATTACGCTGAACCTGAAAAAGCCAAACAAATGGTGATTGAATCAGCTTATTGTTTCGGTGGATATTTAGCTTTAAGTTTTATGCCAGTATTTTTATCTTTAGTCGCTGTCGGTTCTATTCTTTATAAGTCTTATGACATATTCCCTCATAAAGAAGACATTAAGCAAGGAGCTAAAACTGCCTGGACTGGTTTCAAAGCTTTATTCTCTCAAGTCGAACATGCAGTTGATGAGGCATTAAAAGGGCCTTTAGATAATAAATCGGTTTAATACGAATTTGAAAATGAGGTGCTGTTTGCCAGCACCTTTATTTTGCATTCATGCGCAAGGCACCATCTAAACGGATAACCTCGCCATTGATGTATTCGTTTTCAATGATGTGAGCCATCAGGCTTGCATATTCCTCAGGTTTTCCCAGTCGATGAGGAAAGGGAACGGTTTTGCCTAATTCAATTTGTACCTCTTCTGGCATATTGGCCATCATAGGCGTTTGCATGATGCCGGGTGCGATAGTATTGACTCGAATCTGATGTTGAGCAAATTCTCGTGCTAGTGGTAAAGTCATGGCAGCAACCCCACCTTTAGAGGCACTATAGGCCGCTTGGCCTATTTGTCCATCAAAAGCCGCCACTGAAGCGGTGTGAATAAAAATCCCTCGGGTGAGGCCTTCGCTAGCCGGAAGGGTCATCATTTTTTCAGCCACCAAACGCATGACATTAAAAGTGCCTACCAAATTGACCTGAATGACTTGGTTAAATTCTTCTAAAGGCATAGGGCCATGTTTGCCAACGACTCTTTTTGCCGGCGCGATGCCTGCGCATTGAATGCAAATATTGGGGATACCAATTTTTTCAATAGTTTGCATCAGTGCGTTTTGCACCGACTGTTCAAGGGTAACGTCACAATAGATTTGGTGTGAAGTCTTGGGTTCTTGTCTATCCCAAGAAACGACATTCACACCGCGTTTTTGTAGATACTCAACAGTTGCTTGACCTAAACCCGAGGCGCCACCAGTGACAATGGCTCTGGTATTTTTAAGCTCCATGTTCTTGCTCCATTTTCATAAAGGCTTGATTGAGGGTTTTAAAAACGGGGCTGCCGGCTTGTTTTATCCATTCGTAAAAGATCATTTCCGAGGTAATCAGAGTCACACCAGCTTGCTTCATTCTTTCTAATGCTGCATGATGGTCTTGTAAATGTCTTGCAGAAATAGCATCGAGTACCACAAATACTTTTGCCCCTGCATCCACTAAATCCAGCGCAGTTTGCAAGATGCAAACATGGGTTTCAATCCCAACTAATATCACCTGTTTACGATGGAGATTTTGCCATTCTTGTTGAAAATGGGGGTCGCGATAGGCTGAAAAACTTTGTTTTTCAATCACGACATGCATAGGGAGGAGGCCTCTGAGTGGCTCGATAGTATACCCCAAACCTTTGGGGTATTGCTCACAAACCAAAACTGGCACATCTAATTCACTGGCTAGTCGCATCAGCCATTCGCAACGATTGACCATGCTTTTAGCATGAATCACTTTGGGGGTCAGTTTTTCTTGAACATCAACGACCACTAAACACGATTTATCTTTATCGAGTAACATCCTGTTATGAACTCCTAATTTAAAGAATACAAACCAATACCGCAGTGAGATAATTCCCTTCTGGGAACATCGGTAATACCGGGTGGCAAATACTGGGCCCATAGCTTCCTAGTATCTGAATTTGTCTAAGTTCTGCAATCGCTTGCTCACTCACCAGACGAATAAATTCAGTGGTACTTAAAGCAGATGAACAATTACATGTCATTAATATACTACCAGATTGCATATTACGAAAGACTTGACGATGTAAAAAGCGATAGAGGTTTTTCGCTTGGTTGAGATGTTTTTTGGAAGGAACCAATTTGGGAGGGTCTAAAATAATCACATCATAATCTTTGGCATGGTCTAAATATTTTTTAGCATCTTCTACCACCCATTCTATTTGCTCGACACCATTGAGTTTGGCATTTCTTTTAGCGTGTTCAATGGCTGCAGCTGAACTATCTACGGCTGTGACTTGACTGGCGCCAGCTCTTGCTGCATGTAAGGCAAAACCCCCATGGTAGGTATATAAATCTAATACTTTTTTACCTTTACACAATTGCGCTACACGCTCATGATTTTCTCTTTGGTCCAAATAAATACCTGTTTTTTGGACTTTATCGAAATGAATTTCAAATTGAACACCGGCTTCTTTTGCAATCGTGCTTAAATTTTTTGCTTCATCGCGATAAGGTGTATACCAGCCATCTTGTTTGAGGGGCTTTTCTTGGCCCAGCCAAACAAGTTTTTGTTCGGGGAAATATTTTTTTAGAATTTTTAAAATAGCTTCTCTTTGTAACTCTACCCAGTAAGCCGATGATGAAATGACTGTGACATCATGAAATACATCAATGACCAAACCCGATAAACTGTCACTTTCACTATTACACAAACGATAAGAGTCTGTTTGTGTGTTGGGGAAATTCAGGGTTTTTCTCAAATGAATGGCTTGCTCCAAGCGATATTGAATGATGTCTTGCCATTTTTTGAATTTTTTCATGAGACTGGCATGGGCTAACATGCGTACCCGATACAGTGAGTGAGGGTTATAAAAGCCACCACCAATGAGATGTTCATTGGCGTCAAAGACCTCTACCCAATCACCTGCTTGGGGTTGTCCCATGATTTTTTGAATAGCATTGGGAAACACCCAAGGGTGGCCTTGTATGATTTTTTGTTGCTTTTCTGCAGAAAGAATAATTTTTGTGCTCATCATTTACTCAAATTTATATAGTGGACATGATTTTAGCAAACTTTTCATATTGATGCTCTAGTCCGTAAGGGGTATAATATGTAAAAATTAATCCATATGGTTTTTATATGAACAGATCAGTGCAATTATTTGAAAGAGCTCAACAATCCATTCCTGGCGGAGTCAATTCTCCAGTACGCGCATTTAAGGGTGTTGGTGGCAGCCCCGTCTTTATCGAAAAAGGGCAGGGGGCCTATTTATTTGATGTCGATGCTCAACGCTATATTGATTATGTGGGTTCTTGGGGGCCATTAATTCTTGGTCATGCTCACCCTAAAGTGATTGAAGCAGTTGAACGTTCTTTGTATCAAGGCATGACTTTTGGTGCGCCCACTGAAATTGAAATTCATATGGCTGAAAAAATTTGTGAATTGATGCCATCCATTGAAAAAGTTCGAATGGTCAACTCAGGTACTGAAGCCACCATGACGGCTATTCGCATGGCAAGAGGGATTACTGGCCGTCAAAAAATTGTGAAATTTGCAGGTTGTTACCATGGTCACAGTGATTCTTTATTGGTAAAAGCAGGCTCTGGACTCCTGACCCTTGGTGAGCCATCTTCTCCGGGTATTCCTAAAAGCTTAGCCGCCAATACTTTAACGGTTGATTTTAATGATTTAGAGGCTATTGAGCTTTTATTTGCAGAATATGGCACAGATATTGCCGGTATCATTGTAGAACCTGTTGCTGGAAATATGGGGATGGTTTTACCTGAGCCCGGTTTTTTACAGGGTTTGCGAAAAGTTTGTGATGAATATCAAGCTATTTTAATTTTTGATGAAGTCATGACCGGTTTTCGTGTCGCTTTAGGTGGCGCGCAATCCATTTATAATGTCACGCCTGATTTAACCACCTTAGGTAAGATTATAGGTGGTGGGATGCCAGTGGGCGCTATTGGCGGTCGAGCTGATTTAATGGACTGTTTATCTCCAGTGGGTTCAGTGTATCAAGCAGGCACACTCGCAGGTAATCCTTTGGCGATGGCAGCAGGTCTTGCGACCCTAGAAGCCATCTCTCAAGCGGGTTTTTATGATATATTAAGTCAGAAAACAGCTGCATTGGTGCAAGGAATGCAAGAAATAGCAAATCAGCTTGCCATTTCTTTGCAAACTGTTTCGCTCGGTGGTATGTTTGGGTATCAATTCAACACCAAAGAGCACATTCGTAATTATCAAGATGTCGCAGGCTCTGATGAGTCTTTATTTAGAAAGTTTTATCATCAAATGCTTTCTCGAGGAGTTTATCTTGCGCCTTCCATGTATGAAGCAGGCTTTGTGTCTCAAGCACATAGCATGGATGATATTGCCAAGACCCTCGAAGCCTTTGCAAGCGCACTCAAAGCCATTTCAATTTGATAGAAATTTGGTATGATGGAAGTGTTATGATATGCTGTAAAATTCATGCTTAATAGGAGATAATCGATGAAATTAAAAAATATTGCCTTAGTTGCAATGTTAGCAAGTTCGCAATTTGGATGGGCACAAGCTAATCAAATCAATCCTGCCGCAGCAGCGCCTGTTGCAGCACCTGCACCAGCTGCAGCGACTTTTTCAGCTTCTCAGCAAAAAGAAATTGAAGCTTTAGTTGCCAACTACTTAGTGCAAAACCCTGAAATTTTATTAAAAGCGTCACAAGCGCTACAAGAAAAACAACAAAAAGAAATGCAAGCGCAAGCAGCATCTTTTATTAAACAAAATTCTGCACAATTATTAAATGAAAAAATTTCTGTAGCAGGTTCTCAAAATCCTAATGTGACTATTGTTGAATTCTTTGACTACTCTTGTGGCCATTGCATCAAAATGAGTTCTGTCATGTCAGAATTAATGAAGAGCAATCCAAATGTTCGTGTGATTTATCGCGAATTCCCAATTTTTGGTGAGAAATCTATCAATGCTTCTAAGGCTGCATTGGCTGCTGGCTTACAAGGCAAATATTCTCCAATGCATGAAATCTTATTTGCGACCAAAAATATTGATGACAAAGCAATTATGGCTGCTGCTAAAAAGCTCAATTTAAATATGGCTAAATTCCAAGCGGATATGAAAAGCCAAGCAGTTGCAGATGATTTAGCTGCAAATCGTCAATTGGCTGAAAAAATGAAATTATTTGGAACACCTGTATTTATCGTGATGTCTACACCAAATGGTCAAGCCAATGATGCGGTTAATCCTGTCATGATCCCTGGTTCTACATCTTTAAGCAACTTACAAAATGTTGTAAAAATGGTTGCTGAGGCAAAATAATTTATGCAAACGTTTCAAGATTTAATCGCAACCTTGTTGGGCTTTTGGAGCCAACAAGGTTGTGTTGTTTTACAACCTTTCGATATGGAAGTTGGCGCAGGGACTTTTCATCCTGCAACATTTTTAAAAGCAATTGGTCCTGAGCCTTGGAAAACAGCTTATGTGCAGCCCTCTAGAAGACCGACTGATGGTCGTTATGGAGAAAATCCCAATCGGCTGCAACATTATTACCAAATGCAGGTCATTTTAAAACCATCTCCTTTGCAAATTCAAAATCTATTTATTGAATCACTTAAAGCAATTGGCGTGAATCCTTTAGAAGATGATGTGCGATTTGTAGAAGACAACTGGGAATCTCCAACTTTAGGAGCATGGGGCTTAGGCTGGGAAGTTTGGCTCAATGGCATGGAAGTTGCGCAATTCACCTATTTTCAACAAGTCGGTGGCATTGCTTGCCAACCAGTGACTGGTGAATTAACTTACGGTCTTGAGCGATTGGCGATGCATGTCTTGGGTGTGAATTCAGTTTATGATTTACCATGGACAAAAGATGGACAGCGCACCATCACTTATGGTGATGTCTTTTTACAAAATGAAAAAGAAATGTCTGCTTATAATTTTGAATATGCAGATACAGAAATGCTTTTTAGACATTTTGATGACTATGAAAAACAAGCTACTCGTTTGATAGAATTATCATTATCCTTACCAGCGTATGAAATGGTGATTAAAGCTTCCCACGTCTTTAATTTACTCGATGCGCGACATGCCATATCGGTGACAGAGCGTCAACGATATATTTTACGTGTTCGTCAGCTATCGCGTGGTGTTGCAGAAGCTTATTATCAATCTCGAGAACAAATGGGTTTTCCTTTAATAAAAGAGTAATCAATGAGTCAGGATATTTTATTTGAATTGGGCCTAGAAGAATTACCCAGTGGTTTAGTTGAACCTTTAGCAAAAGAATTGTTGCAGCAAGTGCTGGCAGCCTTTGATACTTTCTCTATAAGCTATGAGGCACCATGTTATTATGCAACACCCCGTCGAATTGCATTTTCAATCAAAAAAGTTTCAGATGAACAAGCTTCGAAAAGCGGCACTCGCCGTGGGCCTGCAAAAGCAGCAGCACACAATGCCGAAGGGCAACCAACGCCGGCATTACTCGGTTTTGCACGCTCTTGTGGTGTTCCAGTAGATGCTTTAAGACTGGATGAACAAGAC
This sequence comes from Legionellales bacterium, assembly GCA_003489505.1. GTDB lineage: Bacteria > Pseudomonadota > Gammaproteobacteria > Legionellales > Legionellaceae > UBA2653. Next base: position 12,856 of record DNMA01000179.1, read on the forward strand.
AAAGGCGCCTGGTGGGTTTATGACTTTGAAGAAAAAGGAAAAAAAACCAAAGAATGGTTGCCTGAGCTTTTACAAGATAGTTTAAATCGATTAAGTATTCCAAAGCCAATGCGTTGGGGTGGGGAAAGTTTTCAATTTGCAAGACCTGCACATTGGGCAGTTTTAATGTATGGACAAGAACTCATTCCTGCTCAATTTTTAGGAGTTCATACCCATCAACAAAGCTATGGGCATCGCTTTTTACATCCTCAAGCGCTTAATATCAGCTCCATCGATGCTTATGAGAATCTATTGCTGGAGGCAAAAGTCATTGCAGACTTTTCTAAGCGCTCAGAATCGATT
>DNMA01000098.1 GCA_003489505.1 Legionellales bacterium
GGTTCGTGTCACCAAGGGCCACTTACATTAGCCAGTAACTCTGTAACCCAGGAATTCAGACTTTTTCCATGGGCCTCTGCCATCATGGCAGCTCTAGCGTGTATTTCTGGCGGAACACGTAACATAATCTTTCCAGAGTAGGGTTTTTGTGGTGAACGCCCTGTTTTTTTGCAAGTTTGAATATAATCATCGACTGCTTCTTCAAAAGCGGTATGTAATTCAGAGACGGCATTTGCGTGAAACCCAACCAGATCATTGATCCCAGCAATATGACCTATAAAACAGTCATCTTCATCACTGTATTCAATCCTAGCTGTATAATTCTTATAGTTCATTGTATTCATGGCAAAACCCCAGATTTTTCAAGAAATGCTCTCGCATCGCGCACTTGGTAGGGTTTAGCCTCTTTTTGAGGATGTGGTCTATGAAATGTAGCAACCACTCCATTTAAATCAAACCTTACCCTTGAGCCAGAGCCCTCAATAACCTTAGCACCAATTGCTTTTAATAAAGATTCTATACGTCGCCATTCAAGAGTATTTGGGACTGGATTTTGAAATATTGCATTCAATGTGCTTTGGTGTGTTTTATTCATTATATACCAATTTCGTAAATTATGATATCAAAAAATGATGTCATGTTGTTATTTTTTGAAGCAATAATCATTTCTAATAAGTTCCTATTTTAATTCTATGATTGATAATACAATGGAATTAAGTTAAATTCCAATAGATTTGGATGCTTTTAATATCACAAAATAGATGATGTGTACCGACATTGGTCGTTCCAGGAACTTAAGATTATGCCAGCAATTCCATTTATATCAGAAGCAATGTTCACCCTGGGTACAGACGAACTTAAATTGATTCATATAAACAATACAGATAAAAATCGTTTGATATTTGCTGTCATGTTAAAGTTTTTTCAGGTAAGAGGCCGATTTCCTACAAAGAAAGATACCATTGATCCATTATTACTTTGTTCCTTAGCCAGGCAATTGGATACCAGCCACACACTTTTTGAATTTCGTCACCTTGAAACGAGGTCTGCCAAACGCTTTCGTAGCAAAATAAGAGAATTTCTTGGGTTTAGGGCCGCCACATTATCTGATGCCAAAACATTGCTTTCCTGGCTATTGGAGCAGGTAAAAAAGGAGCCGTACACGTTGTCTCTGTATCGAGAAAAAGCTAATGAATTTTTCCTGTTGAACAAGCTGGAGCCATTTACCCCAGAAAGAACTGATCGCTACATTCGTTCAGCAATACATCAATTTAAAAAGCAGTTTTTTGCAGATATCGCCAAACGACTATCGCCCGATTCACTAAAATTAATTCATGATCTTTTACACGAGGATCACAAACCGAATGATTCACAAAGAGAACGCGATCAATACGATGAAGTCACATTGCGCCGTTTAAAAGCTGATATTACCGGTGTGAAGCTAAAACACGTGGCTTTTGAAATCAGAAAATTAAACTTCCTTCGTAGCATTCTAATACCATCACCAATATTTGATGGCATGCCAAGAAAATTGCTCAAAAAATATCATCAACGAATCATGGCAGCCTCACCCAGTAATATTCTTGAATTTGTACCCGATGCCCGTGCTGCCTCCATGGCGTGTTTTATTTATATTCGTTCGCAAGTATTAACGGACGACGTGGCTGATTTATTTATCAAATTGATTCACAACATGAAGTCATCAGCTGAAGTTCATGTTAATAAAAAAATTATCTCTGATGTTAAAAAAGTGAATGGTAAATTTGACATATTATGTTTGCTGGCAGAAACAGCAGTGGAGAATCCAAAGGGTGTGATTCAGGATAAAATCTACCCCAGAGTCGGCCAGGAGACATTACACAAACTGGTTAAAGAACTAAAAAACAAGGGCAACAGATGGTATCAAAGCCAGGTTAACACCAAAGTGCATTCACTGTATTCACATGCACACCGCAAAGCCCTTCTGCAACTATTAAACGCCTTCACCCGCGTAGAAATAAATGAATCTCAAAATGTGGTTGAACGACTAAATGGCATCATGGGCTTTATTTTTTATGGTAAGTTGGGTGAAATATCTACCAATCGAACGAAAGAACAAGCTCTTGCTGTATCCTGTTTACATCTATTACAAGTGTGCATGGTGTATATCAATACACTGATTATCCAGGAATTGTTATCAGACTCTGCTTGGGTCAATAAATTAACGCCAGAAGACAAACGCGCTTTAACCCCATTAATTCACGCACATATCAATCCATATGGTTTATTCCCGCTCGATCTTTATAAGCGGTTAGTCATTGGCACTACAAAGGAAACGAAAAATGAGCGAACAAAAACGAACGCCCGTCAGGCAGAAAGCGAAGCAGTTAGCTAAATTATTACGACAAGAAAATCCTGATTATGATTATCTTCGAGAAATATTCAGGCACCTGCGTAAAGAGCTCAATGTTGATGTGACACACAAAGAACAAAAGCTGCCTTATGTTCCAACAGAGGAGGAAATTCATAAATATTACGAGGCGGTATGGAAATCACGTAACATGAAACATGTACTGATGATTAAAACAATGTTGTATACGGGTGTCAGGGTCAGTGAGCTTATTCACATCAAAATTAGCGACATAGATTTTGATCGCTGCCAAATACGAATCACTGAGGGAAGAGGGAAAAAAGACCGGATAGTTCCGTTTCCAGATGGATTTAAAGAAATACTTGCAATTCATGCGCATAATACACGTGACAAAGGTGGAGAATACTTGTTTGAATCATCATGGAAAAAACCCTATACTGATCGAGGAATACGCAAAATTCTTGAAAATTATTCTCAAGCCGCAGAGATGGAGCATTCTATATCTCCACATAAATTAAGGCATTTTTTGTTTACCTGGCTTAAAAAACAAGGTATTGATGATGCGTTGATACAGCCTTATTCAGGTCACGAAAGTCGAAAGTCACTTGAAATTTACTCAAAATTGTCAATTTCAGACGCACAAACTGAATATGAAGAGATTATTGGCAAGTTTCCAATCTAAATATTTTCAAAGTGGCCCCTTGTGACACGGACCGTAAGATTGGGCCTATACATAAAATTTTGATAGTTAGAATTCTATTTTTAAAATATGAATCAAACTTGATTCGTGGTGCGCAATATGCTATATTCATGTTATGATTAAATCATTTAAACATAAAGGCCTTAAACTTTTCTTTGAAGAAGGGAATACGAAAGGTATTCAATCCAAGCATCAAAAAAGATTAAGACTACAATTGAGCGCACTTGATACTGCACAAGTAATCGAAGACATGGATTTGCCTGGTTATGGTTTACATCAATTAAAAGGTGAACGTAAAGGTTGTTGGTCTATTATAGTAAATGGTAATTGACGTCTGACTTTTGAGTTTATTGAAGGCGATGCATATATTATTAATTATGAGGATTATCACTAATGTCTATTCAATACAATCCACCTCATCCTGGGGAATTTATAAAAGAAACTTATATTGAGCCCCTTCATCTTAGTTTAAGAAAAGTTGCGGTAGAGCTCGATGTTGCAGCATCAACTTTTTCAAGGCTGATAAAAGGCGAGTCTGATTTAACGCCTGAAATGGCCTTAAGACTTTCTAAAGCTTTTGGACGAACCCCTGAAAGCTGGATGCAGATGCAAGTCAATTATGAGCTATGG
>DNMA01000088.1 GCA_003489505.1 Legionellales bacterium
ACGCGTTAGCTAGACCTCTAAATAATTATACAACATTTAAAAAATGTAGAGACGATATAATTACCTAAAAGTGAATCTTCATCGTTGACTGCGTGGACTACTAGGGTCTCTAATCCTTTTTGATCCCCACGCCTTCGCATCTCAGCGTCAGTATTCTCTTATGCAAGAGTGGTATATCTACCAAGTGCCAGATAATTGCCTTCGCTTTCGGCCTTCCTCCTGATATCTATGAATTTCACCTCTCCTTCAGGAATTCCATTATCCTCTCACTTACTCAAGATTATCACTTATTTTGAATCACCTATCTTCCAATAGGACTTTATCAATTTTTTATGACATAAAGCCATAAAATATCCATAGAGACTGTTAAAAACGTCTCGGAAATAAGGAAAATAATCCGCCTACATGCTCTTTACGCCCAGTCATTTTGAATAACGCTCGCCCCCTCCGTATTACCGCGGCTGCTGGCACGGAGTTAGCCGGGACTTTTTTTTAAATCTGCGTCACCATTCTCGATTTAAATCAGGGGTTTACGACAAATAACGCCTTCTTCCCCCATGCAAGATAGCTGGATCAGGCTTTCGCCCATTGTCCAATATTCCTCACTGCTGCCACTCGAAAGTGTCTGGGCCGTGTCTCAGTCCCAGTGTGGCTGATCATCCTCTCAAATCAGCTAAGGATCTTCGGCTTGGTGAGCCATTACCTCACCAACAACCTAATCCTACGCGAGCTCATCTTCAAGCACACTTTTGGCTTTTTAAAATATTGGGGATTTAGCAGAAATGCCTTATACCCAACTTGAAGGTAGATTCTCACGCGTTACGCACCCGTTCGCCATGGAAATTCAAGATTTCCATTCGACTTGCATGTGTTAAGCTTCTTGCTAGCGTTCATTCGGAGCCAGGATCAAACTCTTGATCATTTTGTTTGTATTAGGTATTTTTCTTTGAAGGCAAGACGAGATATAACCTTAAAGAAAAATAATATATTATAATATATTTTTAGATATTACTCTTTAACAATAAAAGTAATTATCCTTTGATTAAATTAATAAATTCAACGGCAACAGTTCCACGTACTCGGTAATACACCACAAGAAGGGCTAATCCGATTGCAGATTCCGCTGCTGCAACAGTCAATGCGAATAGAGCAAAGACCTGTCCTAAAATATCATCCAGTGCAACTGAAAAGAAAAGAAAGTTTAAGTTCACTGAAAGTAACATTAATTCAATAGACATTAACATTACCAGAATATTTTTTCGATTGAAAAAGATTCCCCAAATTCCAATCAAAAATAATGTAAAAGATACGATTAAATATTTTACAAGGTCCATAAAAAGATAAATAAAGTTTCTGTTTGCATTGCACGTAAATAATAAGGAAATAGACTGTATAACTACAATACATATGGGCAAGAAGGGACTTGAACCCCTGACTTTACGCTTATCAGGCGTATACTCTTACCAACTGAGTTACCTGCCCATCTATGTCCTTAAAAAGGTACTTGTGCCTTTACGCTCGTTATCAAAGGGCAAGTGCACAAGCAACCTTATAACTTGCTACATATAATGGAGTTGGATATACCATAAATAGAAGCAGGAATAAGAAACATAATGCAAGACAATATGCCGCAGCCTGTGAAGGTCGTGCAAGTGTTACCCATGTTTTTGGGTTTTCAAAATACATAATTTTAACCACACGAATGTAATAGAAACAACTCACGGCACTTGTTAAAATTCCGATAATTGCAAGATTATATTGTGTGACACTCATAGCAGTCCAAAAAACAGCAGCTTTTGCATAAAATCCAGCAAGAGGTGGAATTCCAGCAATTGAAAATAACGCACTTGCAAATGTCAATGCAAGCAATGGATGCGTTTTTCCAAGTCGTGCAAAGTCTGTTGTATACTTGAATCGTTCAACATCATGAAAACCTTCGCGATGTACTGGAATAAGTAAAATTCCAAAGATCAACGCTGTTGTAATCATGTAGATGACTAAGTAAATAATAACAGATTGAAGTCCCTCTAATGTACCACAACAAATTCCAACTAGGATGTATCCAGTGTGCCCAATTGAACTATAAGCTAACAGTCGCTTAATGCGGGCTTGTGTTAATCCAGCGAAACTTGCCAAGATCATAGAAGCGGCACTACAGAAAAATAAGAATGCTTGCCAATCTGGAAGAAAATCAAAGAAACTTTGATATAGTAAACGCGAAATAACAAAGAAAAAGCTTGCTTTAGGTGCAATTGAAAAGTATGCAGTTACTGGAAGTGGAGCTCCTTCATAAACATCAGGTGACCACATATGGAATGGTACCGCAGTTACTTTGAAGAGTAAACCAATTAAAAGGAAAAGCATTCCCAATTCGCATCCACGCCATTCAGTTGCATTAAAAACGTTACCATCAAAATTTTCTCCGCATCGTAATAATTGTGCAAGAGCATCAAATTCTAATGTTCCTGTAAATCCGTAAATTAATGAACATCCAAACAGTAAAAGACCAGATGAGAAAGCACCCAATAAAAAGTATTTAATACCAGCTTCAGTCGAGAATTCTGAATCACGACGAAATGCAGCTAATACATAAAAACATAAACTTTGAAATTCCAAAGTTAAGTAAAGTGCTAACAAATCCCCAGCCGAGATAAAACATAACATCCCAATTGTTGATAATAAAATCAAAATTGGAAATTCAAATGAATTAATTGATTGACGTCGTAGAAAATCTTGAAATAAAAACAATGTAACCATTGTTCCTACTAGAATCAACACTTTAAAAAATGTTGTTCCCGAGTCAACAATAAAACTATTTGATAAAACTGTTGAATGTGTCCACGGATTTGATAAAATTAAAACAATTGTCCAGGCCAACGATAGTTGTACGAGCCAACTCATTTGAGAAATTAAAACTGGATAATTGTTTGCGCGAGATGTTGATAAAACAACACCATAAACAATCAGCCCAAGACTGCAAATGACAAGAAATAATTCTGGAAGAACCACTTTAAGATCATTTTCAAAAAAGACAGATTGAAATGAGAGGTTCGCACTCCCCTCCGAAAAAGGCCAAGAAATATCAAAATTCATAAAAATAATTGTATATAAAAACCTTTGAAAAGCTTTTGACGACTATGTCTATCTATAGTCGATAAGATGCATCCTGCGGGATTCGAACCTGCGACCTGCAACTTAGAAGGTTGTTGCTCTATTCCAACTGAGCTAAGAATGCTCACTATCGGACTTGAACCGATACTCCCAAAGGGAACAGATTTTAAGTCTGTCGTGTTTACCGATTTCACCAAGCGAGCATGAATCTTATTATATCAACCCCACCTGTATTCAAAATACGGCTGTTTACATATTTCAGTGCAACAGCCGTACTTAAATAGAGACTTCATGAATTTTATATAATTAAGAATTCTGAAGACGTGTTAAAGCTTGACGAAGAAGTGCACGATTCCAAGATGAACCTTGTTTCGATTTTTGAAGTTTCAAAAGAACACGAGCTACTTGCGATTGTGCCATTCGTGATTGCCATTCCATTTGTAATGGCCCCGAAGCTTGAGCTAGTGTTGACAATTTTTTGCTCATATCTTGAGCGATAACAGATTGAAGAGTTTTGTTTCCAGTTACACATGCATTTTGAACCTGAGAGGCTGTAAATGCTGCTAAACTCTGTAGAGCTCCACTTAATGAACCTACTTTTTTGTGTTCCTGTAAAAGTTCTTCAAGCGCAGTCTTCTTTAAAACTGAAAAAGATTCCAGCTCTTGTTGAATTCCCTGGCTTCTTTCATCCAAAGATTCTTGTATTGTTTGCCCAAAATAACGGTATACAAAATATACAAAAGCAAAAAATGTTAAAGCTACTAAAATTTCCTCATTATAAATAATGATATGCTTTGAGCTTAAAACACAAAATGCTAAAAAACCAAAAATATAAGGGCGAAGTTTTTCATTCGTCATCATAAAAATATCAACTTTTTTAAAATATTTGAGATAGTATATATATCTATACTATAATAACACGAATTAGCGTGCTTTTGACTTAGCGAATTGAGATAATTGAGCTAAAAAAACACTTGAACGTAATGTCGTGTTAGGTTTTGGAAATGTTAACGACACTCCCAAATTACGAGATAGCGATTGCTCTCCAATTGATGTTAAATACGATGCATTCGCAGCTTTCCACTGTTTTGCATTAGTTTCTTTCAAAACACCATCAACCCAGTTTGTTGTTTTTTCAAGAGTTGTCTGAATAAGTTGTTTTGATGTTGAAACTCCAGTATCTAATACTGTTGAAACACTATCTCCAACTTTTGTTTTTTCTTCATGTAATACAGAAACTCCTTGAGTTGATCCACGAAGTTTTTGCTCACGTAATTTAAAAATTCGACCAAATTTTGGAAGAATGAATTTTACGGCAACTCCATAAAACCCAAGATAGAAAAAACAAAGCCAAAAAAATTGAGAAAAGAATGTTACTTTATCTAATTGAGGCATAATAAAATTTTTTATTTTAATGGCGTTTTTTGAACGTTTATACGCTCCAAAAACACTCTAGTGTTTGGGAAAAGTAGGATTCGAACCTACGTAGAAGAACCTTCAACAGATTTACAGTCTGCCGCCTTTAACCACTCAGCCACTTTCCCGAAGTTGGACAACGGAAACCAAGAAAGTTTAAAACGGTGACCAACGTCATTCAATAAAAGCTTTACTTCGTGCTTTTGTCTAATGGTTCCCATGGACTCGCAAAATCAAATGAACGAAATTCCTGTGGTAATTCTAAAGGCTCAGAAATAACACGTTTTTCAGTTGCGTCATAACGAACTTCAGTATAACCAGTTAAAGGAAAGTCTTTTCGAAGTGGATGACCTTGAAATCCATAGTCCGTAAGAATACGGCGTAAATCTGGATGTCCAGTGAAGAAAACCCCAAACATATCCCATGTTTCACGTTCCCACCAAGCCGCACACGGGTATACCCCAGTAACGGACTCAATGCTTGTTAATCCATCAACCTCAGTTTTTAGACGAACACGGGCATTTAAATCAACACTCAGTAAGTTATATACAACAGTAAATCGATTTTTACGATCTGGGTAATCAACTGCAGTCATGTCAATTAATTGTGAACAACGTGTTAAAGAGTTCTTTTTCAAGAAATAACACATTGGTACAACATAATCTGAATCAATCGTAATCATCAACTCATTGTTAATAATTTCACACGATTTTACCCATTTTGGTACTGTTTTTAAGATAATTTTTGCAAAGTTTTCCGACATCATCAAAAAATATTTGTTTTTTCTGTTTAAGAGTAATAAATATCTCCTTAAACATTTTTTGGTATCCCTTACGGGAATTGAACCCGTGTTTCCGCCTTGAAAAAGCGAGGTCCTAACCACTAGACGAAAGGGACAAAGGAATACATAAGAATGATAAAAAAGGTCAGGGGAAAAGGGATTCGAACCCTTAACCTGTGGTTTTGGAGACCAATATTCTACCGTTGAAACTATTCCCCTTTGTGAATATTAAGTAAACTATATTTCGGTTGGATAACATAATGGTAATGTATGAGATTGCAAATCTTAGAATGGCGGTTCAAGTCCGCCTCTAACCTATGAATATGCTCACTTGGTGAAATTGGTAAACACAATAGATTCAAAATCTATCTTCTTATCGGTTCAAGTCCGATAGT
>DNMA01000010.1:0-4219 GCA_003489505.1 Legionellales bacterium
CGTTTGACTAGCACGCATCTCTCTAAGCCATGCAGTGTACCAAAATACAAAAAGGTTCCTGCAGAAATGGCCATGCAAATTGGGCCAAAAAGATTTTGATCGGGGGATTGAAAGTAATTGCCAATTAATATACCAATTGGCGTCATTAAAGCATAGACAAAATAGAGAGCCAGGCTGATTTTTTTCGAAGTATGACTTTTGACCAATTGTACCGCCATGGCAAAACCTTCTGCCCATTTATGGGAAATAATAGCCATAAATAAAACCAACACCACAGAAAGCTCACTAGATAAGCCCAAAGCACTGCCTTCAAAAAATGAATGCGCTGAAAGCATGGCCCATGCTACACCAATAAATGCATGTTGACTGAAGTTGTTTTGGTAGAGCTCTTTACTTAAATGTTCCAGCCATAAGAAAAATAAAAAAGTTAAACCGGCTAACAAATAACTAATCGGGTAGTGTATACCTTGTTGAATAAATTGATGATTACTTTCTGGTAAGATATGCATTAGAGCCGCACCTAAAAAAATCCCTGTGGCGATGGTTTCACCATAGGAGAAGTCGTGGTGGTGCTTGTCTTTGGTTTTCATTTTTAAAAAAGGCAGGGCGCCAGATATAACTACCAATATAAAGATTGCTAAAGCAAAAAGGATATTAACCAAATGGATATTCATGCATCATCATTGTATTTAATTTTGTGCAAGTATAACAATTGTGGAGTTTTCACTCAATATGCGTATGCTTTTAATTGAAGCGTGAAATGCCATGGCTTCTTCTTTTAAATTTATAGACAGTGAATCCCAATCGGCTTTTTTAGGGTCAATGATTAAATCCAACTGAATTTCTTTATTGATAAAGTGTACATTCCAATCAATGATCTCAGGATGATGTTTGCGCCATTTCTTAACTAATTTATTGCCGATATCTTCAATATTGGGAAGGTTTAAGCAAGGGCAATCTGTTTCATCATCTTCAGAGTCAATATGCACTGTCACATCTTTAATTTTAGGAAATTGATGCATTAATTTTTGATGCACATCTTGTGCGATATAATGTCCGGCTGAAACCGATATAAAAGGGTCCACCAAGACATGTACATCAACAAAAATATCTTGGCCCATCAGACGGGTTCTTAATTGATGAATTTTTTCGACACCTGGGGTTTTTTGAATAACCTTAGTAATGGCTTCATTCGTTTCTGGTTCTACGCCTCTATCAATTAATTGTTGAATACTTTCCCAAGTGTAATCCCAGCCCATTTTAATGATAATGGCACCGACAAAAATCGCAGCAATATTATCCAGTCGTCGAAAACCTAGGACACTTGCTAAAATACCAATTACCACCACAATAGAGGTCAATGCATCAGAGCGATGATGCCAAGCGCAGGCTTTTAACAAATCAGTATCAATATGATGATTCATTTTTAAGGTATATCGAAAAAGCCCTTCATTCGCTAAAGCAGAAAAAACCGCTAAGACCAAGGCATAAGAATGCGTTGGGTGAAATACAGGGTGTAGCATACTGCGGAAGGCATCATAGCCAATAATAAAGCCGGTAAATATTAGAAAAATACTAATAAATAAGGTCATAGCGGTTTCTATTCGTTGATGACCATAGGGGTGGTCTTCATCAGCTTCTTGTAAGCTCCAATGCCCACCTATGATGACCATAAAATCAATAATTAAATCAGAGAGGCTGTGTAAACCATCGGCGACCAAGGCGTGAGAATTAAATACAAATCCGCCCAAGGTTTTTAGAACACCTAATAAACCATTAACGATAATGGCAATTAAAGCCGTTTTTTTGATGATGCTGGTTTTGGTTTTAGGATGTGCTAGGGGCTGTGTGGTCATAGGTATTTATTGTATCAAATAAAATTTAGTTTAAAGTAAGTTGCGACATAATGGAATCATTCTGAAAAGAGAATATTGATTTTTTTGAAAATATGTTACAATTTGTAACCTTTAAGATGAATTTCAGGGAGTATTCAGTGGGTCGTCGCATTAGCCATTCAGGTATTTATTTATTACCTAATTTATTTACAACATCTAGTCTCTTTGCTGCTTTCTATTCCATTGTTGCCTCATTAAAAACAAATTTTGAGACAGCTGTGATTGCTATCTTTATTGGTATGATAGCTGACGGATTAGATGGTCGTATTGCGCGATTGACTAATACCCAAACTGATTTTGGCGCTGAATATGACAGCCTCTCCGATATGGTTTCTTTTGGTGTGGCGCCTGCTTTGTTGATTTATACCTGGACTTTGCAATTTACCGGTAAACTCGGCTGGTTGATTGCTTTTTTATTTACCGCTTGCGTGGCTTTAAGATTAGCGCGATTTAATACACAAATTGATAAAGCCGATAAACGTTATTTCCAAGGTTTGGCTTGTCCTGCAGCAGCAGCTTTTGTGGCCTCATGGGTTTGGATTTGCCATCAATATAATTTTGATTGGTCATTTATTCCATGGCTGACTATGGGTATTTCTGTATTGTGCTCAGTATTAATGGTCAGTAATATTCGTTATCACAGCTTTAAACAAATTGATTTAAAAGGCAAAATTTCTTTTTTAAGTGTTTTAATGCTGGTGATGGTTTTTGTTGCAATTGCTTCAAGTCCTGCGACATTGCTTTTTGTGACAACCTTGTCTTATGCTTTTTCAGGACCTATTCAAACGCTTTATACTAAACATAAAATGCGTAAACAAAGAAGAAAAGCCTCAAAAATAGAAGCTTAATTCTTTAGTTTTCTTCACCAAACTTATTTTCTAATAAGGTTTCCAGTGCGGTTCTGAGAGCCTCTTCATCAGGACCGTCAATCACGCAGTCGATAGTACTACCACATTTTGCACCCAACATCATCACACCCATAATGCTTTTGCCATTGACCTTATGTTTTCCAAAAACCAAATCAATTTGACTTAAAAATTTTGAGGAAGTGGCTACAAATTTTGCAGAAGCACGGGCATGCAGGCCTAATTCATTAATGATTTTAAGTTGTATTTGTTGCATGATATTCACTTTATTTAAAAGAGAAGATTATTTTAGCAATACCTCTATCAAAATGAAACAAACATATTTTTTTATCTCATAGGCAAGCTAGATGAAATATTGTAGACTAAAATGAAAATAAGAACATTAACAAGTTGCATGGAGCATAATTATGAATATTCAAATGATTGGTCACGGGGTTCACGTTACCGACGCTTTAAAAAACTTTACAGAAGAAAAATTTGCAAGATTAATCAATCACTACGCAAATATTCAATCTTGTCATGTCACTTTCAAATTAGAAAAGTTACAGCAAATTGCCCAAGCAACCATTTTATATCATAAGACTGAGATTCATGCGAAAGCAGAAGCAGTGGATTTATATGTAGCAATTGATATGCTTGTTAAAAAGTTAGAGCCACAGTTAGAAAGAAGTAAAGAATTGCATTTAGGACATCAGGAATAAAAAACAGATATAAAAAAAGCAACTTAAAGTTGCTTTTTTTTTGAGTGAAAATTATTTCACTTTCTTTTCTTCAAAAATAACGTGCTGACGTACTTTAGGATCATACATCTTTAACTTCAGTTTTTCAGTCACATTACGTGGATTCTTTGTAGTGGTTTTGAAGTAACCGGTACCAGCTGTTGATACCATTTTCACTTTAATTGTAATTGCAGCCATTTGATGCCTCTATATGTTCGATAATTAGATTTCGCCGTTTGCTCTTAAATCAGCTAAAACTGCTTCGACACCTACTTTATCAATAATACGCATCGCTTTGGTGCTGAGTTTTAATTTAACAAAACGGTTTTCGCTCGCAACCCAGTAACGGTGAGTTTGCATGTTAGGTAAAAAACGACGCTTAGTTTTATTATTCGCATGCGATACTTTATTGCCTGTTGTTGGGCGTTTGCTTGTAATTTGACAGATTTTTGACATTTGAAACTCCTGGAAGACAACAAGAAAAATTCTATATGTTCTTTCCAACCAAATTAATAAAAGGGTACTTTATAGCAAAAAATGCATATATTCGCAATAAGTTAGCAAAGAAATTTATCATTTCTAAGAATAATTTGCAATTGCTTTGTTCAGTTTTTTGCTTTGTTTGAAGTTTTTTGCGATAATTTAGCTCATTTTAGATGTTTGAGTTGTGATATTAGATGATGAATGAACAAATAAAAAGTTTTGTGATTAGAAATGGTCGCTGTGGTGTTCGTCAAAA
>DNMA01000010.1:4528-5048 GCA_003489505.1 Legionellales bacterium
GTCGCTGTGGTGTTCGTCAAAACTTATCTTATTTATATGGCTTGTGTCATTATGGATTAACTGACCAATTTGCGCCCTGGTGTTTTGAGACTATCTTTGACCGCCAGGCGGATACCATTGTTGAAATTGGTTTTGGGATGGGACAATCATTGATTGAAATGGCGCAAAATAATCCCGATAAAAACTATATTGGTATGGAAGTGCATCGTCCAGGCATTGGACAATTACTAAGTGAGGTTTTACGTTTAGGACTGCAAAATCTTCGAGTGGTACCTTTTGATGCGATGCTGGCTTTCAAAAAATGCATTCCTGCGGGCAGTCTTGCCGGTATTCAAATTTATTTCCCAGACCCATGGCCTAAAAAAAGACATCATAAGCGACGCCTAATACAAACTGCTTTTGTGGAAGTTTTGGCACAAGCTTTAAAACCAGAGGGTTATCTCCATTGCGCAACAGATTGGGCGCCTTATGCCGAATTTATGCTAGAGCAAATTACCCCATGTCAGTTATTAAAAAACAC
>DNMA01000010.1:5371-5786 GCA_003489505.1 Legionellales bacterium
AGCGCCACGGAAACTTATGTAGAACGTCCAACATGGCGGCCGGTTACCAAGTTTGAAAAACGTGGTGTTGGGCTTGGGCATGAAGTTTTTGACTTATTGTATCAGAGGATGGATAGCCATTCTTGATTATGATAAGATAGCTGCATTCTTTATATATATAAAAATTGTCATTTGGAGAAAAAATCAATGGCTTGGAATGATTCTGGAAATAAAGATCCATGGAGTGGCAAACAACAACCGCCTGATTTAGAAGAGGCTTTAAAAAAATTACAAAAAAAACTAGCAGCTTTTTTATCGGGTAAGAAAAAATTTTCAGAAGGTGTTTACGAGTTGCATTCTAAAAACCAAGGCCCCGGTTCACCCTCTTTTCTAGCTGGTGGTATTGGCATTGTGGTTTTAGTTTTTTGGTTACTAT
>DNMA01000082.1 GCA_003489505.1 Legionellales bacterium
TGAATTTCATAAGCCATGATCATGGCATGAATCACAGTCTCTAAAGTCCAATCTTTATTTTCACGACGATTGACAAAATCACATACCGCCAAGATGGCGCCTAAATTATCAGAAGGGTGCGCCCACTCAGCAGCAAGCCAAGTGTCATTGTAATCCAACCATCTGATCATGGTCCCAATATTAAAAGCTGCTTGCACGGGGTCCAGTTCCCAATCACAACCGGGTACCCGACTACCCATCTCACAAAAAGCCCCCGGTACAACAGGCCCTAATAATTTTTTACAGGTCGGAAAATCCAAAGCAAGAATTCCACATCCGATGGCATCTAAAAAACTCCAGCATGCATTATGAATAGCGGTTTTTGAGAACTCAGGTGGATTTAAAACATAATCGACTATTTTTTGTAAAACTTCATCATACATTTCCATCAAAACTATCCTCTATCTTGAATTTGAATAAATGCTTGTGGTCCAGGTCCAATATAATCGGCTGCGGGGCGAATCAAACGATTGTTTGCTCGTTGTTCTAGAACATGGGCGGACCATCCAGCAATTCTTGCTAAAACAAAAATTGGGGTAAATAAAGGTGTCGCAATTCCTGCACAGTGATAAGCCACGGCACTATAAAAATCTACATTAGGGAACAAGCCTTTTTCTTCTAATACCACTTGAGCAATCGTTTCTGCAATGCGGTATAAATTCATTTGACCGGTTTCTTCTGCTAAACGTTTTGCCCATTCTTGGATAATCGGTGAACGTGGGTCGCCCTCTTGATAAACTCGATGACCAAAACCCATGATTTTTTCTTTATTGTCTAACATTTTTTTAATGGCAACTTGAGCTTGTTCAGGCGAACTCATTTTTTCAAACAAAGCCATGGCAGCTTCATTGGCACCACCATGTAGAGGACCTTTCAGGGTACCAATGGCACTACAGATTGCTGAATAAAAATCGGTGGTGGTTGCTGTGGTCACGCGCGCTGAAAAAGTAGAGGCATTGAATTCATGTTCAGCATATAAAATACATGAGACATTAAGCATTTTGACAAAATATTTTTCAGCAGGATGCCCTTGTAGGCCATATAAAAAATGTCCTGCAAATGAGGCTTCATCCCCCATCTTCACATTGGGGTTAACAAAATGAAATTGGTACCAATAAGCAAGAATACTGGGAAATAAAGCATATAATCGTTTTGCAATTTTTTTTCCCTCGGCAACACTGGGCTCAATCTCAGGCTCTAACATACCCAGTAAAGAACAAGCTGTTCTTAAGACATCCATGGGATGGGCTTGTTTTGGGAACTGCTCTAGCCAGGATTTTAAGGCTTGAGGCAAAATTTGTAGTTCTAGTCTTTGCGCTTGCCAAGCGGCTAATTCTTTTGCATTGGGTAAATGTCCTTCAATCAGTAAAAACGCCACTTCATCGAAGTCTGCATATTTGACCAATTCTTCAATACGATAACCTCGATAACATAAGGCACTGTCTCTGGCACTAACGGTACAAATAGCTGTTTCACCCGCTACAACGTCAGCCAACCCCCCTAATTTTTTACTCATAGGACTCTCCTTGCGACCGATTCAATTGTTCTTCATATTGCAAATAATCTAGGACTTGATAGAGTTCTTGACGATTTTGCATTTGAGGAATCAGTGTTGCCTGACTGCCTTCCTGCAAAATCGTTTTAAAGACATTTAAACTGGCTTGTGAGGCTGCACGAAAAGCACTTAATGGATATAAAACCAATTGCGCCCCATGTTCATACCAATACTGTTGTGATTGAATAGGGGTTTTACCAAATTCGGTACTGTTGACTAAAATGGGAACTTTGACCTTAGAAGCGATAAAACTGAGGTCATTGACATCCTCAATAGCTTCTAAAAATATCATATCAGCCCCTTGTTCTTCATAGTGACTGATGCGCTCAAGAACTTGTTCAACCGATTCAGAATATAAAGCATCGGTTCTGGCCATAATCACAAAATCAAGAGATTGTCTGGCATCCACTGCGGCCCGAATTCTTTCTTGCATCGCTTGGCATGAAATGATTTGTTTACCATCACGATGACCACAGCGTTTACTAAACCCCTGGTCTTCAATTTGTACAGCAGCAACTCCTGCACGTTCCATCTGTTGAATCGTTCTTGCAATATTTAAAACAGAGCCAAAACCCGTATCAATATCGACTAATAAGGGAAGTGAACAAGCCCCAGTAATTCTTTGTGCGGCATCGACGACTTCAGTCATGGTGGTCATCGCTAAATCAGGTAAACCAAAATGGGCATTGGCAACACCCGCACCCGATAAATAGATGGCTTGAGCACCAGCAAATTGTGCTAATTTCGCGGCATAAGCATCAATGACCCCTAAAACTGCCAAGGGGTGATTTTCTAAAACCGCTTGTCGAAATTGTTTCCCTGAATTCACCCACAACCTCCATGTGATTGCCTGACTCAACCCACATCATAACAGTGCTAGATTAAACTCACAACCTTTGACAAAATTGGAATGATTTAAGCTATAATGAGAACCTTTAAATCCATTAAGCGAAAACATGAACATTATCGAGTGTCTTTCAAAAGCCAATAAAATGACTGTGGCCTACTCTATAGAATTAAGGAATCAAACCAGACAAGGCTTTAACCAAAAAAAAGGTAAAGAATTTAGATTCCAACTTTTTACAGAAGATCAACTAGTACAATTTGAAACCCCGGAAAATCTCAAATTATTTGAGGCTTGTACTGAAGATGACCAATCCCACTTAGTTTCAATTTTCTGCTCTGTACAATGTAATGGCATTAAACTGACACCCCAAATTTTTCATGATTGTTGTGAATTCCCAGACAAAGTAGATTTAGCATGTATCCTCGACACCATGAATGATGGCAATGGGTTTAAATTAGCCAATTTTGAGATGCTCATTTCTAAAGAGGCGCCTCACTATCCTGATCTTCAACACCATCCTTTAGTACATGAACTTCAAGCACCTTTACATTTTTTTGACCCCAATGAATTAAAAGCAGTCCTCAAAGAGACCAAAATAGCTATCGAGTCCCTTAAAAGAAAAATATCCGAAACAAAAGCTGCCCCATCTCTTAAGGAAAATTCGCTATTCAATACCTCAGTAGAGCCCAAAGAAGGCGACTCTCCAAAGACAAAAAATAAGCCTTAAGCTTAAGGCGTGAATTAAGGTTTTATGGAGAAGGTAGCTAAAACACCCCATGGATAAATCCAGAGGCTTTTCGCTGCAATCGTAAACGATGAGTCGTCAAAAAAGAAGAGAACGGCAGTCAGGCTTAGTTTGACTGCCTAGTATTGAAAGCTGGCTACTTTAGTGGCGAGTCGTTTAGTGAAACACGAAATTTCTAAATTGCTTTAACAGACCTAAAGCAATAAATCTCCTTGAAAGTAACTGCGACAATAACCACCTACCATCAATTTTGAACCTAAGACAAAGGCATCCATTTCACTTCGACGTGTTAAACCTTGTTCAAAACTCAATTGATTTTTATGCTTAAGCTTTTCACTCCACCAATGGAATAAACGGGGATAAATTGCAGGTGTTGCGGTTTCTTCAACGAAAGACACACGTGGTGAAAAACAGCGACAACGAATGTCTGACTCAGCGCCTTTAGCTGTAAGAATTAAAGAGCCTGAAATGAGATTTTTAAAAGCTGCAATATTGACTTGAACTTGTTGTAGCTCATCTTGATGATTAAAATAGACAATCACATCGGGACCATTTTGTAAAATATCCTGAGGCGCTATCGAAAAATGTTGCCAATAGCTCTCAGGCACCTTACCGACTTGGACATGAATATAGGGCGATTCTATATAAATTTTACTAGAACGAAACATGACCTTAGACGTTCCCAAAACCGTTTTAAAATCCATAGAAGAGACTTTCTGGCGATGATTTTGCAAATACACATAAGCCCCTGCCAGAATCCCACTTCCATTACTATAAATTTCACCTTCGCTATTGAATGAGCGAAGATGCCAAATGGAATCTCTAAATTGCAGAAATACTGTTTCAGGATAGTTGTTTTCCAAAGCAATGGCATGTAATAGCTCATCGTTGAGGTCTTCTTGAATCAAACAAACTGCCACCGGTTGTCCATGAAAAATTTTATCCGTAAAGGTATCAATAATACTTAATTGAATTTCTGACACGCTATTATCCTCACACTGCTTGTAATTTTGCGTATGCTAAAACCAACCATTTTGCTCCATGCTGGTTAAAACGCACCTGAATTCTGGCGTTTTTACCATCCCCTTCAAAAGCCAAGACCGTGCCTGATCCAAAATGAGAATGATGAACCGTTTGCCCAATTTTAAAAGGTGCATCTTTATCGACAGGTTTGGCAGCCGGCACTGATGGATTAAAGGTCTGTCTGGCTTTCGGACGTACCGCATAAATTAAATCCGCAGGCAGTTCTGCTAGAAAACGAGAAGGTCTGTGATATTGTTCACGACCGTATTGTCTGCGAACTTCGGCGTAAGTTAAAAAAAGCTTTTCCATTGAACGGGTCATGCCCACATAACATAAACGTCTTTCTTCTTCTAAACGCCCCGGCTCATCCATTGACATTTGACTAGGGAATAAGCCCTCTTCCATCCCTATCATTAATACGACTGGAAATTCTAATCCTTTGGCTGCATGCAGTGTCATCAATTGTACATGTGCCTCATGGGTTTGGGCTTGCCACTCCCCTGCCTCTAATGCTGCTTGTGTTAAAAATGATAAAATATTTTCAGACTCAGGGCTTTGTCTAGCAAATTCATCGACTGCATTGACTAACTCTAAAAGGTTTTCACGCTTTGATTCTGAGCGCTCTTTGCCTTTTTCACTGTAATGCATTAATAATCCACTTTCTTCTAAAACGGTCATCACCAAAGAAGAAAGACTTAATTCTTGCATGGTCGCTTTCCAGGTCGAAAATAACTGACAAAAACCCCCTAGTGATTGACTAGCACGGGCTGTAAATTGATCTTCTTGGATAGCAACTTGCACTGCATCCCATAATGAACATTGTCTGGCTAATGCGATGTCTCGAATCTGACTTAAGGTTTTTTCTCCAACCCCTCGGCTTGGCACATGAATGGCACGTTCAAATGCGGCATCATCCTGTGGATTGACTAATAAGCGCAAATAAGATAAAGCATCTTTAATCTCGGCACGTTCAAAAAAGCGCATGCCACCATGAATACGATAAGCAATTCCTGCACGCAATAAAGCCTCTTCAATCACCCGAGACTGCGCATTGGAGCGATATAAAACTGCAATTTCATTAGCAGGTCGACCAGCATCTAATTCTTTTTGAATCTGGTCTCTGACAAACATGGCCTCTTCTAATTCATTAAACGCACTGTATAAACAAATTTTTTCACCATAACCGCCTTCAGTCCAAAGGGATTTCCCCATGCGTTCGCGATTATTGGCAATTAAACTATTCGCGGCTTGTAAGATGGTATTGGTTGAGCGATAGTTTTGCTCCAAACGAATCACTTCCACCTCTTTAAAATCTTCAATAAAGCGTGTGATATTTTCTACACGAGCTCCTCGCCAACCATAAATGGATTGATCATCATCACCCACTGCCATCACTGCTGTGTGCTCTCCGGCTAATAACTTCATCCAAACATATTGAATCCGATTGGTATCCTGAAACTCATCAACTAATAGCAATCTAAATTGTTGCTGGTATTGCGCCAGTAAGTCAGGATTTTTTTGAAATAATTCTACACAGCGCAGTAATAATTCTGCAAAATCGACGACATCACTTCGGATACATGCATCATGATAAGCTTGATAAATCTGTAACCAAATACGCATCGGCCCATAACTAGGCACTTGAACTTGGGATGGTCGCAAGCCCTCATCTTTTTGTTGATTAATCCATGACATGGCTTTTTTAACTGGCCATTGCTCTGGGTCTAATTTTAAATCATTCAAAATACGCTTAATCATGCGCGACTGATCATCGCTATCTAAGATTTGAAAGTTGGCGGATAATCCAGCGAGTTGATGGTGTTTTCGTAAAAACCGATGCGCTAAACCATGAAAGGTTCCCACCCACCAATCAAAAGGAACATGCGGAATTAAAGACTTCAAACGATGCTTCATCTCGGCAGCCGCTTTATTGGTAAAAGTCACCGCCATCACCTGAGATAAATTAAGTGCATTTTGTTCGACTAACCAAGCAATACGATTCACCAGCACTCGAGTTTTGCCACTACCAGCGCCCGCAAGAATCAAACTATTTCTTAAGGCTGCAGTTACAGCTTGATGTTGTTCTTTATTCAAACGTTCTAACCACGAAGCAACTTGCATATCTGAATGTCCAATTAAAAAAAATTTGCTGAATTATCGCTGATTTTTAAAGGAAGAGAAAGCCTCTAAAATAGATTGTAATCTCTCTGGCGGATAGGCTATGGTTTCCAGCCCCGCTTGCCAGATACTATGAGGCCATAAGCTATCGTGTTCAAAGCGTGCCACGATATGAAGATGTAATTGAGAAACGATATTCCCCAAAGCCCCAATATTCAGCTTTTTAGGTTGAAAAAGCTCTTTTAAACACCTGGACCAATCAGAAATTTCCTGCATCAAAAGTTGTTGTTGTGCGCTAGATAACTCAAAAATTTCTTGCACATTTTCAATACGAGGCACCAATACTAACCACGGAAACGCTTGAGTATTTTTTAAATACACATTAGAGAGTCTATCTTCTTGAATCAAAATAGAACTGGATGCAATACGACTATCAACTTCAAACATCATCACTCCAAAAGACAAAAATAATTTTTATGAATCATAACATAAAGCGTTCTCCTGGCAAAAAACACTCTAAAATCAGTAGCTATCCTTTTCATTTTCAGTTAGGATGTTCTTGAAGATTTAGGGATAAACTTATGCGATTGAATCATTTAGTACTCGTACCGTTATTGCTACTTTTGAATGGATGCCACCATACTTGTTCGCATCCGGATGATCCTTTTGAAAATATCAATCGTGAAATTTACAAAATGAATATGGCCTTTGATGCCACCCTTTTAAAACCCTCTGCAACACTTTATTATGATTATGTTCCAGCCAATATCCGTGCTGGGATTAATAATGTCTTTAATAATGTGGCCATGCTCCCAACCATTGGTAATGATATTTTACAATTAAAAGGCCATCATGCCATCAATGATTTTGCGCGCTTTTATTTGAACTCCACTTTGGGTTTAGCGGGTATTGGTGATGTCGCAACGCAGTTAGGCATTCCAAATCATCGCAATGATTTTGGTCTAACCCTTGCCCATTGGGGTAATCCAAACTCACCTTATATCATGATTCCCTTTTTAGGCCCTTCAACCATTCGTGATGGCTTTGGATTAGTGGTCGATTATACCTTTATGACCCCTTATCCTTTTATTGCTGGCCGCTTTTTATACGGCATTTTAGGAACACGCTATGTCGATTTACGCTCTCAGATGATGGATGGTGAACATCTTTTACATGATTCATTAGACCCTTATATCTTTATGCGTGATGCCTATTTGCAATATCGTCGTAATTTAATTGGTATTAATCAAGGCAATTCTTCGACTCCTGCACAAGATACCAGTGCCTCACTTTATGTGCCAGAAGATGATACCCCCTTGACAGAAACGCAAGATGGTGCAAAATCATCTCCATTTCCAATCACGACTGCTTTAAATGATTCAAATAGCCCTTTACCAGCCTGAAATACCGCAAAATACCGGTAATATTATTCGTCTATGCGCTAATACTGGCGCTAGACTTCATTTGATTCATCCATTAGGTTTCGGCTGGGATGATAAAAAATTACGCCGTGCCGGCTTGGATTATCATGAATTTGCCCATATTCATCATTATCCGAACTGGGAGGACTTTTTAGAACAAAATAAAACCTGTAGAATATTTTCATGTACCACCCATGCAACACAAGGGTATCATGAGGTGACCTTTCAAGAAGATGATATCTTGTTATTTGGACCAGAAACCAAGGGTTTACCGGAGTCCATTCGTCGCCAATACAACCCTATTCGCATACCCATGAAGGCACAAAGCCGTAGTTTAAATCTGTCAAACTCGGTAGCTGTCATTTGTTATGAGGCATGGAGGCAATTAGGATTTATAGGACAATCAACATGAGTTTAATATTTTGGTTAA
>DNMA01000110.1:0-182 GCA_003489505.1 Legionellales bacterium
TGGGCTACGTACACACTAGGCCGTATACGGTTTATCTTCGATTGAATCATCAAGAATAAGCACGCCGCTTTGAGTTTCACGTTCTCGAACAGCTGGTTTAACGTACGCCCACAACATCTTTGAATCAAAGGAGTTAAGTCGAAGAAATCGGGTTACTTTATCGTGTGAAAATTCACCATCAA
>DNMA01000110.1:500-2870 GCA_003489505.1 Legionellales bacterium
ATTCACCATCAACCATATCTGACAAACCCTTTGCAGTAGCGTGCTTGTTTTGGCATATCAAATAGTTAGTGTAAATATCAAGCATATCCATGCTGTGCTCCTCCATAAAAGCAGGAACAGAATTCTAATTCATTTCAGTTATGAAGCAAGGGGCGTGCGTAAGGTGAGTAAAAATTACAAAACAATTTATTTTTGAAGTAAACCACATTACAAACGACCTGTTGCATCATTTCATTTTTTAATAAAATATGGTAAAATATTCATCATCATGATTTTAATAGGTACGAGCCAGTAAATGAAATTAGATGATAAAATTTTAGAACTTTGGAATCGATTAGGTTACCATCACCAGTTAAATGGCCCTTGTCATGGCTTCACCATACGATGGATAGAAGCCTGTCTTCTTGGACAATCTCATCAATTTGATGAACGGAAAAAGCTAATTTCGGAATTAGACATAGAATCATTCGCAATCGCTATCCAGCGCATTAAAGAAAAAAACAAATTCAATATGTCGCTGTCGTCAGAAGAGCATCATCTTATTAATTTATTAGCCTTCTTAGAAAGTATGTTTGCTTTTCAAAATGCGCTGGTTCAAACAGATCTTCTAGGTTTTTCTCGTCTTAGAGATATTTACAAAATATCGGCTATCGCTTCTACTGAGGAAATTTATCAAAAAGGAGGATTGGTAACTTGCGAACTCGAAGCCGGCAATTATTCAAAAATTGATCTGGAAGCATGGCTGGAGCGCTATGAAATCGTGATAAAGGACATAGATACACCACAAAACGTTTTTGTGTTTTCCTTGAGCAGTGAAGTGCACACAATAGGTATAATGTATCAAAAAAACACAAAAACCTGGCAAGTAGAAGACGTGCAAAATATTGAAATGATTAACCTCCCTAGTGTATCAAAGCAAGAAATTTCCGAACAAATTTATATAGGATTAAAGATAAAGACGGCTGATCAACGAGCATATTTGAGCAGGATTAAATTTTTCCGAAAAGAACTTCAAGCAATAGCACAACAGGCAAATGAAAAAAGCAAAAGTCGGCGCATTACTTGGGGTAATGATTCATTTGAGATCACTGTCATTTATGATGTAGAAACAAAAAAATGGAATCCAAAGGATACAAATCAAATACTTGAATTAGAAGTCATGGCAGACTATCTTGCTCTTTGGTTCCTAGGGTTTACAGAGCCTTGTCCTTATATTAATATGGCCACAACCATGTATTTAACGCAGTCTGACGAAAATTCACATGGTATCATGCAAAAATTCCGGCAACAATTATTGCCATATGAGCCTACTAAAGCTTGGTTGGAAAGAGCAAATGCAACCTATTTAATTATTGTTGCATCGCATGCGGGGAATATTGATTTAGTTAAAAAATTAACGGAAATGCATTTATATAGTGACGCATCACTTTCCGAGGCTATGTTCTTAAGTGCTCAAGAAAATGATATGGAAATTGTACAAATATTAATGACTTTACCGAACTCAATACGTCTTATTAATCAAGTAAGCCGGAGCGATTCAACATCTCTGATTATCGCTATTCAAAACGGCCATGTGGAAATGACAAAGTTATTACTGAATATGGGAGCCAATCCAAATATTTCCAACTCAGTTGGAGATTCTCCTTTGACAATGGCTGCTCAGGGCGGTTATCTTGAAATCGTCAATTGGCTTATTGAGGCAAAGGCAACACTCGATAAACGGAACCCTAATGGTGAAACTGCCTTGAACTTAGCTGTGGGGGGTAATCATACTGCAGTGGTGGAAAGACTTATTCAAGCAAGGGCAAATGTAAACATTCCTAATCATCGAGGTATTACACCAATCCAAAGAGCAGTTGCACTAAACTATTCAGTTATTGATGCTCTTCTTAAAATCGAAATAAGTCGAAATCACCCTGGATTAAAAAAGGCCATTATATCAGATGATTTTTCACATGGATTTTTTGGATTAAAGAATAAAAGTGGTGATCCCACAGAGCTAGGTATAAGGAGACACTTTCGCGGGTATTCTTAAAATACCCCAGTTTCTAAGTTATAAAAAGAATCTGATTTAACCAATAATTTTTCGAAACCTAATATTACTGAAAAATATTTTTCAATTATTAGATTAAGCCTCCCTGTAGAAATTACTTTACAGTTTTTATACTCCATAATGTCCTCAATTTTTTCCATATCAAATAACTACATTTACAAACATGGTACCATGATTAATAATTTATTTAAGTTTTTGTATTGCCCACAGGGTCAATAGGGCTATACGCATATTTTTAAATGCTCCTGCCCTATTGACTTGTGGACAAACGATGAGCAAGATTAGTGAGTCTTCAAGAGAAAATATTTTGCTGACGC
>DNMA01000071.1 GCA_003489505.1 Legionellales bacterium
GGGATACCATATCTATACAAATCTCAAGTTGCTTGGATAAATCCACCGGATACTCTTGATACTCTTGATACTCTTGTAATCTATTGTATTCCAGACGGTACCATTTTTTTAGACTATACATTTAAATCCTCACACCAAAATATAGTTATATAGTACTATAAGACTAAAAAATTAACAACAAGATAAACCCGGAGCACAATTATTCAAGGTGTTAAATCTTTTACTCCTAACTGATTTTTTTTTTCATGTCGGTGATGAATCATTTTTTTAGACTGAAAATGTTAGATAGGCTCCAGGAAGATTGAACTGTTACAGAAAAGAATATCAATCAAATCTGTAACAGTTTGAGTATTACTATATTTTGGCTTGAAGAGACTGAGTTGGCTCACTTGATAACAGCTTATAACTCAGTTGCAGGTTTTGGTACTCCTTTGATTCCATTAAGGCTTGTTTTTCATCCGCAAGCATGTCTAGACGCAGTATTAGTGCGTGGGATTTTTCCATGATGTGAAGACAAACACGACGTTGGTGTTCATATAAAGGAGAGCGTTTATCAAATCGAGATATTTCTCTATTGAGATAGGATTGATAAAAATGAAGCATGACACGATAATCATCTTTTGTTAAAAATAAATTGCGATTAGCTTTAATGGTAAATAAAAAATAGGCCATTCGAGCACAAGTAAACTGCTCATGTTGTTTAGTTTCTTCAGAAGAGTCAGAGAACATACTATGGTCGACAACGCGCCTAGCGAGGGTTCTTGCACAACTTGTTAATCCTTGAGATTTTTCGAAATATGCATGCATTAGTTTGCTCATTGATACATTCGAGAGTAACTGGCAGCGCTCATTTAAAGCTCGAATGAAAACATCCATTAATCGATTGATTGAGGAGTAATATTCCTTGCCTACATATTTCAATGAAAATTGACTTAATAAAATAATTGGTGACTCATGACGTAGCGTTTCAATATCCGTCGATGTCATTTTTACATAGGAGAGATCATTAAAAGGACCTATGTTTTCTAGGGCGATGAATCGTTCAAATGCATTGAGCATAGACTCAGTTTTTACCTGAGGTAGAACAAGGTCCATCATGTCAATTAACTTTGGCATTAACTCAATCTCATGAACACTAGGCGTTTGTTTTAATGAACGCAAAAGCCAGGTCTGAATTGCATCCATCATTACAACTGTGCCAAATGGCTCCTCTAACATGTCTCTCTTTAATTTTTGAATGCTATTTTCAGTTTTTATAGAAGGTTTTGAGCCTGATTTTTTGACTAATGACTGAGCTGATATTCTTTTTTTATCTGCATTTATCACTTGATCAAAAAATTTCATATTCATCAGCGTGCTACCATCCTCTTCGAGGTAGTGAAATAAACGTTGAGCGAATGGAATCAAGCAATCGATACAGGTTTTTGGCCCTGCATTGATTGAAATAATCATACTTTGAAAAAGATTACCAGCCATACCATTGTAGATGATATGACGATTATCTGAAAAACTCATACCATATCGATGCATAAATTCCCAATAGACCCCATTATTATTCATGAATGCAAGCGCTAATGCAGAAAATCTAAAATCAAATAATTCGTAATTTGTCATGGATAACTTACGCATATGTTGCGGGAAAAAAGGCATATTTTCGGCAAAAAAATCCGCAACTGGACGACATCTTTCCTGAACATCAGCATTGGATTGGATAGAAAAGGTTGCAAAAAATCCTAAAGTAATTTTTTCAGCCTCTTCAAGGGAAAGGCTATCAATTAAATCTAACCGTGAATGACAATGTTCAAGTAAATCTCTAGGGTCAAAATTAACTGAAGCATTTATTATTTCGTCAAATTTCTTTAAGAATAAATCTTTTATTTTTTTAAAATCCTCAGCTCTGGCGCAGAAAGCTTTTAAATAGTTATCTAATTCAGGATCAATTTTTTTCTTAACTTTTTTTGCATGTTTAGGGGCGGTTTTTTTCTTAGCAGCAGAGATGACTTCACTAGCCTGCGCATTTTCTGGACTTGTCTCTTGAGCTTCAATCGCTTGAGGCGCATTCAATTGGGTTAAATGTGCTAATTCGGCTCTTAAATTAGTTAATCGACGCTCTTGATTTTTATGTCCCATATCAATAAGTGTTTCAACAACGCCAATGAGTTCATTGAGGGTATCTAAAAATTCCTTTTTATCACTAGATTCAGGAAAAGCCGCCAGGCCATAAAGATGATGGGTTAATATGTCAACTTGATGAGTCAGTTTATTTTCGTGAGTATCATTTTGAATCATCAGTGAATGGACTAAATTAATTTCTTTATCAATTAAAATATCTATTTTTGCTAAATCAATTAATTTTGATGGTAAGTAAGTGATATTCGCATCCATTTTACAATGGTATTGAATATGAAAATCTCTTGATAGATCCAAAGCTGAATAGAAGTCATGAATAATGATGACGTCACCCGATGCGGGTTCAAATAATCTTAATGTGATGTGAAATGGACTGCTTCTTCTAAATGCACCTTTTCTGCTTGAGGAATGCGCCGGCTCATAGGTTTCCAAAACAGTTACATGAATATCTTCTAATTCAAATGATGAATATTCCTGATTTGTAAAAAAGGATTCAGTCAATTCTGACTTTTTCACTCTTTTCAAATACAAGCCAGTTTCAGATACATCAATCTTAAATTGAGTATCAGATTCTAAATAACGAGCTTGTTTTATAAGTGTTTGATAAGAAAAGTTTTTCATGATGATGGATTTTTAAACATAAGAAAAGAAGCTCATTATATCAAGTTTTTTTTAAAATGATTTATGCATTAACAAATTCTTTCAAACAATAACATAAAATCAAACCGATGACTTATGTCTACAAAAATGTTGAGTTTGTCATGAACTAGCCAGCGCTTTGGTGTAATTCTTGTGGTGAAGGCATTGTTGATGGAGATGATAGTAATTATGAGTAAGAAACGCACCATCTGATAAGTATTAAAATAATATCCTTCTTAAAATGACGATATTTAAAACTAATCATCATCGAACATTACCACGCAAAGCATCCGATCTTAACTCTTCGGTTAGATTTTTGCGACAGCACCTTTTTTTTGCTTAATGAAATATAAGAGGGGGGAGGGGCCTTAAAGATTTAGACTTTTCAATAGATTAATTCATCACTTTAGTAACTTTTTGTTGTACTACATTATTTCGCTGTTCTGGTTTGATAAAGATAGCTATGTGGTCTTCTGTTCCTCAAGACGAGCCAATACTTTTTCTTCTAAATCCAAAAAATGATAACGGGATGATTTTATCAGTTATCTTTTTTAACATGCATAAACCTGAATAATCACCCAAAGTGAAAAAAATTAAATCGCAAGCACCTCAAGCGTAGAATTAACCGTCTTGTGTATAGCTTAAAAAAACCTCATATAAT
Source organism: Legionellales bacterium (assembly GCA_003489505.1). Classification (GTDB taxonomy): domain Bacteria; phylum Pseudomonadota; class Gammaproteobacteria; order Legionellales; family Legionellaceae; genus UBA2653. The sequence goes on from DNMA01000071.1 coordinate 3,431, forward strand.
CAATGATCTGATTATAAAAATAACCAGATCATTGATTTAAACTGGATGGTTTTAGTAGCTAAATCAAATGATTTATGTCAGGATAAAAATTACTTCAACTACAAGGTCATTTAAATGAATTTATTTCAATGTAATATTGATAAAACCGATAGAATTAATCGTATTGTGCTTGGGGTTTTGATTTTAATCGGTCTGTTTTTAGGTGTTGGAAAACTCTTTTTTACAGTTTTAGCATTAATTTTAATTGTTGAAGGTTTGATTGGATGGTGTTCAATTCCATTGATTGTTGCAAAAATTAAAGATTTAAATATCTTCAAGTAGCTTAAGAAAGCAAATGAAGAATTATGGACTATATGAGTTGTTATTGCGCAATCGTTGGTTTATAATTCTTTCACTTTTTTATCAAAAAAACCAGCATGAAACACAATCAACTTTATCTATATCTTAGTTATATTCTTAAAACAGGTCAGAATACATTTCCCATAGATAGAAGAGTTTCAAGCTCAGGTTCACCATATCTATATATACCTTTACTAGAAGCGCAAGACAGCTTTCAGCACTCAGAGTATGGTCTAGTCAGGATTAAAAAACCGCATTTGACCTGTTTTGAACAATTAACGGAAGAAAGCTATTCTTCAGATATACAATTTACATGTCATTTAGAAGTGTGTTCTGATATTGTAAAAGTTCATATTTATCTTAATGAAACGGGCAGGGATATTGGCATTTATTCAAAAAATATGACCTCGCCAGAAAAAGAAACTATATTTTCCTTTGATGATTTAAAAATTATCAATCATGTGGCAAGCGTTTTAATTCATCAAATTCGTGATTATTGCGCTCAAACTAAATCCCAATATTTTCGATTTTATAGTGAATATCCAAAACGAGAGGAGCAGGTAATAGATTCTCTTGAGATTCGATTAAGTTCTGAGGATACTGAACGTTTGGAATTGGAAGTGATTCAAAAGATTAGAGAGCGATTAAATATTCTTGATAAAGTACTTCAGCAATCGGTCAATAGAATCATTTTTGCAAAAGAAGAAGTCCCAAAAATTGATAAAGATTTTCAAACTCAAGTGAAGGATTCTATTAGACTTTTTGAGTTGATCAAAAAATATTTGAGCTCTCTTGATGCAGAAATAATGCATCCACAAGCCAAAAGACGATATGAGTACTGCCAACTAAAAACCGAGATAACATTTAATTTATTAAAAGAAATATGCGGTGCATATTTTAGAGCCATGGTTTTGGCTCATC
>DNMA01000069.1 GCA_003489505.1 Legionellales bacterium
TTGTCATATTGATGAAAGTGATGAAGAGTTAACTCAGTTAATTAAAGGGATACAATATAATCTTTTTTCACAAAATAATAACGATTGTGAAGAAGAGTATGATGAGGATTATCAAGAAGAATCATTAAACGAGAATGATGATGATGATAAAATAGATTTTGGATTTGAGGATAGATTTATTCCTTCAAAGCATAAAAAGGATAACAGGCACTTCAGTGCTGCTCTTGATTCAAGAACAATTCGTACATCTGATAATCAAAAACTAATAGCCAAAATCATTTTCAAAAGTGAAAATGGTTCTCCTGAACCTAATTGGAGATTATATCGTTTATATGCATATGATATGATTGATTTATCCAGCTTTAAAAAGTTCAGCTCTCGAGCAGATGGTGAGGCAATATTCGAAGAGAGAGGATACTCAAAGAAAAGTTATTATTCCAAAAATCCTCCTGGAGTTTATAGAGGTGAGTATGAGCTAGAGATAAGCAATGAGTGGGTAGCACTACCTTCATTATCTATTTTTGATAACTTAATTCAACTATATACCTATCCACCCATTCCTAATATAGTAATTCAATATTCAAATCGTTATCATCAATATTTTATTTCCTTCCCGGAGCTTATTAAACCCAAGACAGTCAGAGTTGTTTTCAGAATAGAATCCGTTCCAATGGTTTTTAATGTATTTAAGGATTTGCCCCCTGAGATTAGCCAAAAAATATTGCAATTAAGATCATTTAAAGATGGGGCTTTAGTTGGCGATTGCTCAACTCCTGCTGCATTGATTGAAACAATGGAAAGTGAACAAAAGGGAGCTTGTCGACATCGAGCCCCCATATTTAAGAAATTTGCAAGTGAGCACAATATACCCTGTCGATTAATAGGGAATGATGTTCATGAATTTGTTGAGTTTTATTATAACGACATCTGGTATGCATTCGATTTAGGAGGTTTTCCTGCAAAAGTTCAAACCATTGAGTTGCCTCAAAGCAAAAAACATCGTGAGTTTGAACAAAAGCTTATTTTTGAAAAGCAAGTGAAAGAAAAGCTCTTCAATTTAGAAAAAGAATTGAGCAAAAAGTTGGCGTTTTGTCTTGATCCTATTTTAGGACATCAGCTCATGATTGAGTTTTCCAATAGATGTTCAAATTTAATTGCTTCAGAAGTGACTGATTTCGAAAATCAAAAATTAATACAAAGTATTAAAGAACAAAATCCGTTCAGGGTTGCTCAGATCTTTGAAAAAGAAATATCTGATTATCTAAAAAAGCCATGTCAAACTGAATTTAATGAGCATGGCTCATTAGTTGAGTATCTGACCTCTTGCAAAGATAGTTCACGGGTTCTTATCGATATTAAACGTAAAGAAAGTTTAAGCTTCTCATTAATCTTACAAAAAGACTTACAAGCATTGGGATGTCAAGTATTTCTAGCGCACGCTAGTGAAGATTTAATTTGTTCAAGCTATTTGGCCAAACAAGAAGACGGGTATGGAGTCAAACTATCTCCCGGTGGGCCTTTATATCAATTTTTGAGTAGTTCGCATGAAAAATTACTACTCATTATCGATTATACTGATTTTAAGCCTGATGAGATTGTTAGATTCAGTCATAGTTTATTTGATAGAGAACCCAAAGCTGATGGTGTAGAGGTTCCTAAACATTTGCAAATTATTGGGATTTTTGATTCCAAGGATAAAGACGCCTATCTCGGTGGGGATTTTATTGGGCGTTTTCATCAGCAAGTGATTGTAAAATTTAGCCCAAGCTTGCCTCAACAATCCATTCAATCTGAACAGGAATACGTCATTGAGTTATCTTCTTCTTCGAATTGGCAAGCACAATTATTGGGACAGTGGGAAATTCGAAATGGCAGACCATTTTTTGTAGAAGCTATTCAACATCAAATTCCTGAAAATGCAATGGTTGTATACAATAATCCACCCATACATGAGCCAAGTTTTAATCGGTTTTACCAAGAAAAAATGATGAATGGACCACACTTGGTTTCACAAACCCAAACACTGAATTGGCAGAGTGTACAAATAAGTCCTTTATTGGCATTATCGGAGAAAACATTAGTATTAAATCTTGAAACAATAAGTGATTTTCATAAAAGTTTTGATTTAAATCCTGCAGGGTTTAATTTGATTCCAGGCTATATGGAACAGCATGCGGGACAGAGTATTGAAATTTTTGTCAATGATTTTATTGATGAGATGGCATTTGATGAAATTTTTCAATTATCTCAAAAATTTCATTGTCATATGATGATGGCCTTTGATTCTGAACAATTTGATGACATGATGACGCCTTATTTTGAAGCTAAGGTTGGACGCTTAGTCTGTGATAGATGGTCTCAAAATATTATCTGCACCAATGACTCTGACTTGTATATTGCCAATCTTGAGGATACTCAGGCGCAAAGTGCTCATCAACAACAATCCTTGGTCATTCATGTTGATGATTTAAATATTGAGGATTTATTTTATAAATTTGAACTGGAAACAAGCCATGATGTATCCATCTTAAGAAGAAAAGAACAAGACTTATATCGTCTTTTAGAGCAAGGAATTGAAGTCATATTAACTGGAAAATTTAGTAAAAAATTAAGTCTTGCTTTATCTGCGATGCTTATTCAAGAACATGAAAATGAAATATTTAGATATTTAAAAATTGTGAATGAAAATGGATTGCCAGGACTTACCGGCCAAAACATTTCAATCAACTTAGATGAAAAAATTGTACTTTTAATGAGAGAATTTTCACCGGGAGATATTGAGTGCGAAAACCTTGAGAAATCGTATATTGAGCTTTGTTCAAGACTTACATTTAAAAGACGTTTTCCAGATGTGTCATCTGATGAGTTATTTGCCGGATTAAAAGAAATTAAACATTTTTAATGGAATCAATCATTGAATTTTGAAACTTCAGAAATGGATTGTGAAGAGTTTTCTGAGCATCGAAAAGCACAAGTTTATCAAACCTTAGAGCGAGCACCTTATGTTTATCTATCAGGATTAACAGGCGTTGGAAAAAGTCAATTTGTTGAAAAAGGGTGTGTAGAACACCAGATTTTCAAAGAAAAAAATGATCTACTTGAATGGGCGCAAGCACGTCCTTTTAATAATGAGTTTTTAATTTTATTTTTTGATGAAGCGAATTTGGCTAATTCCGAATGGATGGGATTTGAAGGAATGTTTGCCTTGCGTCCTTATGTATTTGTAGAAGGGCAATTGTTTGAATTAACTAGAAATCATAAAGTTATTTTTGCCGGAAATCCTGCGCAATATGGCGATGATAGAAAAATTCCGAAATTGATCCAACGACATGGTTTAAGTATTGTATTTGAGCCATTAAGCCCAGCATTTATTTTCCATAAAATGATTTATCCGATGATTGGTGAGCGATATGCCTACCAGATAGGGCCGATTGTATTAGAAATGTATCAATTTTTATTAGATCATTCAAAGTCAATGTTGCTGGTTACTCCAAGACAAATTGAAACTATTTGCTTGATGTTTTTAGCTAATTATGAACAAGATTTGGAAGAACTTTCTTATAGTGTTGCAGAAGTTTTTCAGTTTTATTGTCATGAGGTATTTGAGTCTTGCTTGAGTAAAAATAACTATCAAATTTTTGCCAATCGATTCCCAAAACCGAATAGGCCGTATTTAAATTACCGAAAAATAAAAGATAATATTGTAAATGGAGATTTTTTAGTTACGGAATCTCGCCAAGAAGTTATTGAAAAAATCTTGGATTTTTTAAGTCTTCAAGGTGGCTTGAATCGTTTGGTGATTGAAGGCGAGCCAGGCATTGGTAAATCAGATCTCACCCTTAAGTTACTCAAGGCTAAATATGAAGAACATTTAGAATTTGTCTATATGTCAGCTTCTTTATCTTTATCTGAGAAGAAAGCGTTGTTGTTTCAAGCGTTTGATTTAGGGCAAATTGTGTTTACCGATGAAATCAATTCATCCGTATTTTTTGAACAAATGCTGAATAGCTTATTGGATAATAAGCATCCTGATGAGAAGGGCAGAGCCCCATATCAACCGGGCTTTAAGTTAATTGGTACACAAAATGGAATTCAACTTGCGGGACGAAACTTAGAAAGTCCTGCCTTAAAAAGTAGAAGCATGTATATTTGTTTACCTAAATATACCCCTGAAGAAGTGTTTTCAATTGCTGTTTCTATGGGTGTAGATACATTCTATGCATCAGCTTTAGAAACTGCTTACGCAGAATCTAAAGCTTCATTTAGACAAGTTTTGAACTGGATCAATAATGCATACATTCCTCAAGAAATTAATCATGAATGTAGTTTTTTCTGGGGTTTATCATCACAAACTGTTGAAGAATCGATAGAAGATTTTGATATGAGTCAAGATGATACTGAGTCTATTGAGGGCCTAGGCTTACATTTGGATTGGAGGATTTAAAACTAGGTAGAATCTTACAAATTGACGCCTTCGCCCATTCAAGGGCACCGTCAACTTGTGTAATACCTGTAAGACTCAATAGATAATACGTCCTTAGAGCGGAACATGTCAAACAGTAATACAAATAAGAATACGGGCGATTATTATCCTGGTTAGCGCCATCACCTAAATTGATACTCGAGCGAAAATGGTCCATTATTGTTCAGCTTGAAAGAGTGTTCAAAAATATAGCTTCTTCTAATGAATTACATTGAAATAAGTTTGTGCAGGACAAGCAAAACCATTCTAAATTCATAAAATCGCTCAAAACGTTTTAAATTAGGTTTAAAAAACAAAAAGCAAATTATGAATTTTTTTTGAACATAATTAAAACTCAGCTTAACATCCATACATAAGATACGAGAACATGTTGACCTCCTCCCGTCTTTAAAAACGAGGATTCCCAATTGAGGGAGGTTCTTGCTGCTGACTACCAATGTAGTTCACTTCGTCCTCAAGAAACAGTTTTATTATCTTCGTTTTCTTGGCAAATGCTCATGAAATCACTAGAAATATATTTATGGATTAAAAATAATTGGAATCATGATATTGCTCCAGGCGGTGGTAATACTCAGCAGTGGTTAAGTGCAATTAAAGACAAAATAATCCACAACGATTGGTTGGATCAATTACCCCAAGAATTTAGATAACTAGATAACTGAGCATTCAAAAACTTGAAAACATACACATTATGTGTATATTTAAGGTATGAAAAGTTCAGAGATAATAAAAATAATTATAAAAGATGGTTGGATTCAATGTCACCAAAAAGGAAGTCATTGTCAATTCAAACATCCTTTGAAAAAGGGAAGGGTAACCATTCCTCATCCTAAAAAAAAACGGTTATGAGCATATTTAATCAAGCAAAAATTGAGTGGAGGGATATAAAATGAGATATCCTGTAGTGATTCATAAAGATGAATCAAGTGATTTTGGCGTTACAATTCCTGATATTCCAGGGTGTTTCTCTGCGGGAGATACATATGATGACGCCTTGAACAATGCTAGAGAAGCAATTGAGTGTCATCTGGAGGGCTTGCTATTAGATAACGAATCCTTACCAGTGGCTACATCGATTGAACAATGGATTTTACACGAAGATTTAAAAGATGGCGTATGGGCACTAATTGATGTTGATTTAACTCAAATTTCTGGTAAAGCCAAAAGAATTAATGTAACAATTCCTGAGCGGATTTTAAATTTAATTGATCTTTATACCAAAAGTCATGCGCTTAAAAATCGATCTTCATTTTTAACTGATGCAGCACTTCAATACATTGAGGCGCATAAATAAACTGTTCTGATATCGCCACAGGGTTGAGTTCGGTAATTTCTTGACCAATGGTTCTTTTGCCCGTTCCAGCTATTCCAGTTAGCAAAATGCTGGTATTCATTTTAATTTCCTAATTCTAGGTTCATCTATTATCATAGATG
>DNMA01000067.1 GCA_003489505.1 Legionellales bacterium
TCACAAATACTTTACAAAAATCCTCAAAACGCTCCAATTGAATTAGTAATTTTGAATATTGATAGGCTTTCATGATATCAATAAAATTTAAGCCCTGAAGATTTTTCAATTTAAAATTTGCACCTGATTTTAAAAGCAGTGCAATGATTTCATAATCATGAGCCCGTGCTGCATACATCAGTGCCGTCTCTCCAGCATTGTCGATTGCATCCAGATGAGCACCTTTTTGAACAAGATATTGGCAGGCTTGAATATTTTGAACATAAGCTGCCATCATCAATGCTGTGGGGTTTCGATAGATATCACCATCATCAGTTTTTATACCTAAACTCGTTGTTTGTGACTCTACACGAATGTTTTGATGCGCAAGTAGTTGAATGACTAATTCATTTCTTTGCTCAATGATTGCCAACTGTAGTGGATTAAAATCCATAGATGATTCGGCTTGCATCATTAATTGAGCTCGTGGATGAATATGACTTTGATATTCTATAACACCCTCTTGATCATCAAAGTCAGAGAATAAATTCATAGCCGGTAATCTATTGTGAGCAATGGGGTCATAACCAAATCCTGCTTTTCGACGTCGAAGCACTGAATTTGAATGAACACCGTTAACATCTGCAGAACACTCAATCATCGCTCTAAAAACTTCTTCAGAGGCTTCACGTACTGCACATTGTAATATTGACTCACCATAGAGATTGATAAATTGATTGATGTTAATATACTGACTCACTAAACGAACAAATTCTGGGTCTTGCATAAATTGACTTCGAAATAAAGAACCAGAATGAGAAAATGAAATCTTCAAATAATTTTGAATTGCAGGAAATTGAAATATAAGATATTGGCTTTTTGCAAGGCTTAAACAATATTTAATTAATTCATTGGCTGGATATCTAGACTCTAAACCACCTAAAAGTGATTCTTCTGCTCGATAAAAAGCTGCATTGATGAAATAAATAAACCGAGAAACTTCTGCACCAAAACTTTGAGGAGATTCGCAAATCATTATCAAGATATGAAGTAATTGCTCTTCTTCTTGTTCACTAAGTTGAGGATCTTTTTCTGTGACCCAAATGGTAAAATAGCTTAATGCTTCTTGAATTTGTTCTGTCGCAAGAAAATTGGTTAATACGTCCAAATCTAACATCTCAAGCCTTATTAATTGCTAATCATTTAAAAAACGCAACTATAGCATAATTAACAATTTTTACTGGCCATTAAGAAAAATATTTTTGCGCTATCGGATGTCGATTTAACAATTTATTTAAAGTCAGGTCGGTACTGAATTCATCAAATCCTTCTTTATCATTTTCTTTAAAGAAATGAATAAAATGAGGGTGATGAAGCCACTTGGGCTCAAATGGCGGTAAAAACTGAGTATGATGATTCAATTCTAATCGAGGCGTCTTGCTAAAAATAAAAAGGTAGAATTTTACATATTCTTCTTCACTCATCAGCTTCAAAACTTCAATATATTGTTTATGTTCACCAGAATAATAATGTACCAGCGCTTTTTCTTGAGGTTCAATCAAATAACCCATGATATTCAATACCAAAGGAGCTGGTAAGTTTTTTTGTTTAATTATTGAAAGTAGTGGTAGAAAACTTCTTTGTAAATCTGATTCTCCATTTTGATTTAAAATCACTTGATGTCTTTTAGAACTAATTAGATTTAAAAAGCGATCGCGTTGTTGATGCGTTAATTGCTTCAATAAATCATTACCACTGAAGTCTAGTCGTGCATATTTTGGTAAAGTTAAAATGGTATAAATAAGGCTCATATAGCCAATAAAACTTAAATGATTACATTGATAAGAAGCATCATATTCATAAATAAATCGCTCAGTCCGAGCATTGATAAAAAAACTGTTTAAAAACTTTTCTTGAATTTTTGTACTCATACACTCCGAACTAAAATGAAATAATAAATATTCAAATCGAATAATTTTTACTTGGGGTGGTAAGGCATTAAAGCATTGCTCTAATTTATTAGAAACATCGTTATGAAAATGCATAAAAAACAATATAAAACCCAAGATATCGACTAAAGGCGATTTAAACTTAAGTAAAAATTTAAATCCTTCGAATAAAGCCATGAGCATCAAAAATTGATTCCACCATTTTCGATGTTCTTTCCAATCACGTGGATTCGTCACAACTCTAAAAGACAAGGTCATTAAGATTAGAGGAAGACAATAAAGTAAAAATTTTTTAATTTCATGAAAAAAATTTTGCTTTTGTTCTTCTGTTTGGGTAACTCCAGAGAAAATAACATAACACTTAATAAGTGTCTGAAAGAAATTTCTAAAGATATTCCATGAAAATAAAAAATGTTTCAATTCATTCCAGATTAAAACAAAGCTAGCATGGCTTGATAAAAATACTGTATCAATAGATAGGGAATCATCTAGTTGAGCAAAATGTTGATGAAGGTTGTCAATACTTAGATGATGCCTGAGCGGTGGAGAATAGATTTTTTTCAATTTTTAAACAAATAGACTATTGAGTGAGTGTAGTGATTTTATAGAAACCCAAAAAAAATTCAAGAACTGTTTAAAAAAATAAGGATAATTTCTCTAAAATCAAGAAAATATCCTCTAATGAGTCGAAATTAAGAGCTGCTTACTGCAACAGATTGATGGCATTGAGTTGTTGTTGACCTCCTCCCCGTCTTTAAAAACGAGGATTCCCAATTAAGGGAGGTTCTTGCTGCTGACTACCAATGTAGTTCACTTCACAAGCTATCCCCGTGAGCCCCACGGTTCATCTTAGTAGATGTGCAAA
>DNMA01000028.1:0-2073 GCA_003489505.1 Legionellales bacterium
ATATTCAGGGTAATCCAAAACATCACAAAAACCCCAAATCATTTTGTTTGTTCTTCCCAGCTTGCAATATTAGTGGATTCTATATTTACTATTTCTGCCAATTTCATTATGTCTCCTAAAGAAAAAAACCCTTTATATCATAAAAATTACATTTAAAAGGCAGCTTGCTCAAACCAAAAACACATTCTTGCGGATTTTTGCTTATTTTTTATACTGTATGATTATTTAATGCTATAATTAATTTGCAAAGTTCAAAATCAAGGATGACAATAATGAATCGAAATGTAAGTCTTGGCTTAATTGGAATCATGAGTTTAGCTCTCAGCTTAGATGCTTTTGCGAATACATTTGTTTTTAATCCCAGAACTCATAGCTGGAAGGCAATCAACGATAACGGTAAAGTTGTACGTACGGGACGTGCCTCAGGTGGTGCAAATTATTGTCCGGATATAAAACGGGGTTGTCGTACACCGTCAGGCGTATATCGAGTCTGGTCAAAAGGCTCTGCTTCTTGTCGTTCTTCTCGATATCCTAAACCTCACGGCGGCGCGAAAATGCCTTACTGTATGTTCTTTAGTAAATATTATGCCGTGCATGGTTCATATGATGTACCCAACCATAACGCTAGCCATGGTTGTGTACGCGTGACGCCAGATGATGCGCACTGGTTGTCTCACAATTTCATGAGGATTGGTACAACAGTCATTGTGAAACCCTACTAATTATTCTTCATCAACCGTGAAGGATGAACCACAACCGCAAGTGGTCTTAGCATTTGGATTACGGATGATAAATTCTTCTTGTAATCCAGTGCTAAAATCTACTTCCGCACCATCTAAGTATTGAATACTCATCGAGTCAATTAAGAGTTTTACTTTTTTAGTCCCGTCTGTGCAAGATTGTTCAATGACCGTATCATCTTCTAGAATGGTATCATCAAAAGAAAAGCCATACTGAAAGCCCGAGCAACCGCCACCTGTGACATAAATTCTGAGGCACAAATTAGGATTTTGTTCTTCTGCAATGAGTTCTGCGACTTTATCAGCAGCGTTTTTGGTAAATGTTAACATGTCTTCTCCAGTATTTAGGGGATGGCTTTAATAATCTGTGCGCCACCAATACAACGGTGTTGCTCATAAAAAACAATATATTGACCCGGTGTGACCGCTCGTTGTGGATCAGAAAACTGTATATAATGTTCCTGATTATGTTCGTGAGATAATAAACAATGTTGCGAGGTTTGGCGATAGCGAATTTTTGCCTGACAAGATAAAGGGAAATCAGTTTCTTGTGGTTTTTTGAGCCAATGGATGGGGCCGCAAATTATACCTTGAGCATATAATTTAGGGTGATGTTCACCTTGTGCAACCATCAGCTCATTGGTTTGTGTATTTTTATCTACTACAAACCAAGGTTTTTCATCAGCACCTTTTACGCCACCTAAACCCAAACCTTGTCGTTGTCCTATGGTATAAAAAATAATGCCTTGGTGTTGACCAATGACTCGACCATCAGGTGTGATAATAGGGCCAGGCTTTGCCAAAAGAAAATCTTTTAAAAACTCACGAAAGTTTTTTTCACCAATAAAACAGATGCCGGTGGAGTCTTTTTTGGCGTGATTGGCCAAATTAAGTTTTTTTGCAATTTCTCTGACTTCTGATTTGAGATAAGAACCTAGTGGAAATAGGGTCTTATTTAAAGCAGATTTTTCAATACCATGTAAAAAATAGGTTTGGTCTTTAGAGCTATCTTTGGCTTGATAAAGTGCTACACCATCTTCTTTATCCACGCGTCTGGCGTAATGGCCTGTTGCAATCCAGTCAGCACCTAGAGTTAAAGCATGATTTAAAAAATATTTAAATTTGATTTCTTTATTACAGAGTACATCAGGATTTGGGGTAATGCCTTTTGCATATTCATTTAAAAAAATTTGAAAGACATGTTCCCAGTACTGTTTTGAAAAATTTACAGTATGTAGTGGAATATCAAGATGTTCACATACTTTTTGTGCGTCTTCTAAATCTTGGGCTGCAGCACAAAATCCCGGGTAGTCATCTTGTTCCCAGTTTTTCA
>DNMA01000028.1:2396-2638 GCA_003489505.1 Legionellales bacterium
CTTGTTCCCAGTTTTTCATAAATAAAGCTTCAACTTCAAAACCGGCTTCTTTGAGAAGATAGGCTGAAACAGAAGAGTCTACACCACCAGATAAACCTATAATGACTTTTTCGCGTTTACTCATAACATCAAAGATATTTTTAATATGCCATATTATAGCATTTTTTTTACGCAGCTTAGAACTAATTTAATAGTAAATATTGAGATTATCATTAATTAAGAAATAAAAATTTCCAAAAAAT
>DNMA01000058.1:0-9102 GCA_003489505.1 Legionellales bacterium
TCTTCACCTTCTTTGATTTCAATTTCTGAAATACCAGTTTCTTTTAACAATTCAATTAATTTACGAATTTTTCGAATATCCATACAATAGCTCTCAAAAGATTAAAGTTTAAATTATACCATTTTCATCGAACTTCGGGGAAAATGAGGTTATTTGTTTTGAAATAATTAGTAATATTGTAGACAAAAATAAATTATAAATCGACTTTTAATTAAAATAAATAGATATATGATTTTTTTTTAATAAAGTTGAGTGGTTTTTTTGCATTAAAAAGATAGAGATAGGGCACACTAGTGGATGCTAGTGTGCCAAGAGGATTAATGAACGTGATCAAGCTCTTCTTCGTGTAATTCGCCAGTGCATGCATAACCATTTTGTTGGCAAGCATGATATAAGGCTTTTTGAGCAGCTTCTTTATTGGCTTCTTTACCAGCCCAAGCTTTCAAGCAATCTTCTTGTAAAGCACGGCCATAAGAGAAACTAATATTCCATGGGTGTGGTCCGAACTCATTAATAGCATTGAGATTTTCTGTTGATTGAGAAGGAGTTTGCCCACCAGATAAGAAATGAATAGAGCCTACTGCTGCGGGTACATGATTCATAAACACCATTAAGGTATATTCTGCAACTTCATCAGGTGTGCTAAATGGCTGATGAGACTTGCCTGAAGTAATCATATTGGTTTTTAAAATCATGAGTTCCAAATGAATATGATTTTCAAATAAAGCATTGGATACAGCGTGTAATACATGAGAGCAAACACCAGCACATTGTGCAATGCTATGGTCGCCATCAATTAAAATTTCAGGTTCAACGATGGGAACAATGCCTACTTTTTGACAAATAGCAGCATAACGCGCCAAAGTTTCAGCACCTGCACGAATCGCTAAAGGGCTTGGTGAAGCATCACTGATGCTAAAAACATTACGCCATTTTGCAAAGCGTGCACCTAATTTTTTGAAATGCACTAATCTTTCTTCTAAATCATCTAAACCAATGCTTATTTTTTCTTGATTGGTACCAGCGAGGTCAATTAAACCTTTGTCAACTTTAATACCAGGAACTATTCCTCTATCTAAAAGTAATTCTGGGAAAGTTTGGCCATTTTTAGCTTTTTGATGAAAAGTTTCTTCAAATAAAATAACGCCACTGATGTGATCTTCTAGTTGCGGGGTGGTGAATAATAATTCGCGATACTGACGACGATTTTCTTCAGTATTTTCAATATTAATTGAAGCAAAACGCTTCGCAATGGTGTTGGTGCTTTCATCGGCTGCCAAAATACCTTTTTGTGGCTGAACTAAAAGCTCCATGGTCTCTGACATGTCTTTAAATTCTTGCATTTGTATCTCCTGTAAAAATTAACGAGAAATATATTTCTCTCTAACAATTCTTTGAATGGGAAAGCCAAGCTCTTGTAACATTTGAGTGGTGTCATCAATCATTTGTGGATTTCCGCATAGATAGATAATATCGCTTGATGGGTCTAGATTTTTTTCTTTTAAGACTGATTGAACTCGCCCATGATGACAGTGTGGTTTTTCAATTTTTTCACGACTAATCGCTGCGGTGAAATGAATTTTGGATTGAGCATCCTTGGCAGCCAAGAAGTCTTTTTCAAAAAGCAGCTCTTCGGCAACACTAACGCCTTCAATAATTTCTACAGACAATTGAGGCTGAGTGTTCATCTTATTAAAGATAGTTGGCAACATGGAACGATATGGCGTAATCCCCGTGCCGGTTCCAACTAAAAGATAACGTTGGCATTCTTCATCTTTTAAAACTAGTCGACCAAAAGGGCCCGCGATTTTAACAGAATCGCCCGGTTTCAAATTGAAAAGGAATTGGCTCCCCGGGCCGCCTTCCACAAATGCAGCAGCAAATTCAATGATATTGTCTTGGGGGGCATTGGCGATACTATAGCTTCGTCTTAAAGTTTTTTGTTCATGTTCAAAAATAATTGTAATGAACTGGCCTGGAATAAAGCTCCAAGGCGTTTCAGATTCTATTTTTCCAATAAAATGCTTTACACGTGGGGTGATATACTCACATGATAAAAGATTGAATTGAAATTCAGACAAGGCCATAATGAATTAGGGGTAAATAAATAATTTCTCTAACTATAGGGATTTTTCAAAACTTTGCAAGTTAAAAGGAAAAATTTTTAGCATGGTCGATATCACCCAGATGTTAAGAAATTTAGCTAGATCTCTAGAAAGTGTAGAGAAATTAGCGACGGCTGTAGTTTACCTAATGGGTGTAGGCTTATTGGTTGGGGCATTGATTGATCTCAAAACCATGGGAGCAGGGCAACAAGGTGACCCTGATGAAAAACTAAAGGCCTTTTTAAAGTTAATAGTGGGCGCTTTAATGATTTATCTTCCCAGCACTCTGTCTACATTTACCCAAACTTTTTTTGGGCATGGGTCGGTAGTCAGTTATGATAATTATGAGCCCATTGGTGTTTATGATGCCATGAAGATTATTTTTCGTTTAGCAGGAATTATCTGGTTTGCAAGAGGTTCGATGATGCTTTACAACATTGATGACCCCGGTCATAAAGAAAAAAGCTATATGTCTTTAACCTATATTTTTGCAGGGATATTGGCGATAAATTTAGATGATTCGCTTGCAGGAATTAATTATATTGTTACTCAAATTATTCATTGGTTGTAGAGGATTCATCCAAGTCTTCACCGCAGATTTTCAATTGATTGGATTTTGCAAAGTCTAAAATCGATTGATAGAGGGCAGGGGAGGATTCTTTGAGCTTAGGATCAAGCACAACACATTTATAACCTTCGTGATTTACACTAGGCTGCAATAAAGGAGAGTATTGAATTCTTCTATTTTTGAAGCTTGCCAATGTACCGCTCATGCGCTCAGCCCAATCACTCGGACGGAATACTTTACCTTGAGAGGTGACACCTTCAATAATAATTTTTTTCTTATCCAGCTTGCTCATTTAGAAGGCACAAAATAACAATGATTAAGATTATAGCATTATTTAGTATCAAACTGGAAGTTGAGAAAATGATTATTGCTTAGGCTTTAAGATATTTTTCACTATTTTGATACCAGTGTTGAATAATATATTCAATCCATGGAGATTGTTTTTCAATTAGTTCATGCGCAATATTTTGAGCCAGTTTGAGTAAATTAAAATGTTCTGGAAGGCGGGCAATTTTAAATTCAGTCATCCCGGATTGTTGGGTGCCAAAAACATCACCATACCCTCTGAGCTTCATATCCTCTTCGGCAAGCCAAAATCCATCGGTAGACTGGCGTATGATTTGTAGGCGTTGTTGACCGTTATTAGATAGCGGTTGATTATACATGAGAATACAAAAGCTTTCCGCTTGACCACGACCAACGCGACCTCGCAACTGGTGTAATTGAGAAAGCCCTAATCTTTCGGCATTTTCAATAATCATAATATTAGCATTGGGAACGTCCACGCCAACTTCAATGACAGTGGTTGCAACTAAAACATCATAAAGGCCTTGTTTAAAATCGACCATGATTTTATCTTTATCTTGCGCTTTGAGCTGACCATGAACCATGGCAATTTTGGCAAAAGGCAGTTCGTTTTGCAGGTAATGAAAGATTTCTTCAGTTGCTTGCTGTTCACCTTCTTCATCTTCTTCAATGCGAGTACAAACCCAATAAATTTGCCCTTTCTTTTCAATCGTATTTTTTAAACGCACAATAATATCATCACGTTTATCCTGCGACATCACAGCGGTATGTATTGGTTTTCGCCCTTTAGGTAATTGATCAAGAATCGATAAGTCAAAGTGTGAAAATTGTGTCATGGCCAAAGTTCTGGGAATTGGGGTTGCGGTGACAAATAATTGATGGGGATGAAAGTCATCTTGAGTTTTTTCAGCTAATTTCATACGCTGTATCACACCAAAACGATGTTGTTCATCAATGATGACTAAACCGAGCTTTTTAAATTGTACTTTGTCTTGAAACAAGGCATGGGTTCCAATGACAAATTGTGCTTTTCCACTGGCTAAATCCAGAAGATTTTGTTTTTTTTCTTTAGAAGGGGTGGTTCGATTTAAACGAATGACCTGAAAGCCAAGTGGACTTAACCATTTTGAAATATTTTGGTAGTGTTGCTCACTTAATAAATCTGTCGGTGCCATCAAAGCGACCTGGTGGCCTTGCTTGAGAACCGCTAATGCTGATAATGCGCAAACGATGGTTTTACCCGAGCCCACATCGCCTTGTAAAAGTCTTAACATAGGATGAGCTTGATTCATATCGGCTTGAATTTCATGAAAGACTTTGATTTGCGCATCTGTCAATTGAAAGGGAAGAGAAGCTTTTAATTGTTGTTCTAGTGCTTCGACTGCTGGATAGGCATGACTTAAAGCCTTTTGATTATTTTTTTTCAATAAAAATGAACTGAGACTATAGGCTATTAATTCCTCTAAAGCTAAACGCTGTCGGGCGGGGTGGTCAATGTCAATGAGTTGTTCACAAGATTGAGAGGGCTCCGGGAAATGTAGTTTTTTTAAGGCCTCTGTCAAACTAGGGAGTTGATGAGTGTTAAGGATGTGCTCATCAAGCCACTCTAAGTTGTCTAAAATATCTTGATAGGCTTTAAAAGTATGTTGAATATATTTTCGCCATTGAGATTGATGAATCCCTTGCGTTGAAGGGTACCAGGGTGTAAAAAAATCTTGGACAGGAGTCGATTCTGTTTGATTAATAAATTCAATCTCAGGATGCACCATTTCAAAACCATAAGGCTTGAGTTTGACCTCGCCAAAAGCTTTGACTATTGAAAAGCGTTGTAAACGCTTTTGCTGAAAACCGGGCATATTAAAAAAGCGGAAATTGATTTCGCCTGTATCATCTTTGACAGTGCAATGATAAATGGGACGACGAGTTTTGAGCCAGTAACTTTCACGAATGACGCCTTGAATAACTGCATGACTATTCATTTTCAAATCAGCAATGGCTGTGATTCGAGTTTTATCCTGGTAGCGAAAGGGAAGATGAAGCAGTAAATCATAGATGGAAAAAACACCTAAATGATTTAATTTTTGAAAAATTTGACTTCCGATGCCCGGTAAAATAGTGCAAGATTGTAAAAGGGGATGATTTGAATTCATTTAAAGGACCTGAAAATGCAGTTACGTTCCATTTCTATCGCAGCCGTTTTGTTGAGTATTTATTTTGTTGTACAATTTTTAGATATCAGTCAATCAATTTTAATTCCTTTTATTTTTGCGGTCTTAATTTGTAATTTATTATCCACGATCGCAAATTTTTTTCAACAAGCGCCCCACATTGGGCAGTACATTCCACGTTGGATAGCCATCACGATTGCATTTCTTTTATTAATTGTGGTTTTTTCTAGTATTGGTAAAATTCTAACTGAAAATACCCAAAAAATCATTTTATCTTCTCAAAGTATTCAAACGAAAATGAATGCATTGTTAGAGCATTTAGCGGATAAGGGTTATAGCAAAACCTATTTGGTAGATGGTTTACAAAATTTACTCAAACAAATTGATTTTCAGAAATTGATTTTAGGTTTTTATTCCACAGTTTCGACGATTATGAGTTCTTTATTTTTAATGGTCTTATTTGTGATTTTTTTCTTTATCGAGCAAAATAATTTTGCGGAAAAATTAGTTAAAATTTTTCCAAAGAAAAGTCAGCATGATAAAGTCATGACTTTATTAAAAACCATACCTGATCAAATTCAATTTTATCTAGGGATGAAAACCTTATTTAGTGCAATCACCGGTTTTGCCATTTATGTGATATTGGAATTAATGAATATGGAATTTGCAGCCTTTTGGGGCATTTTAGTATTCTTAATGAACTTTATTCCCAATATTGGTTCAATAGCTATCACGGTGATTATTACCATTGTGGCTTATTTTCAATGGTATGATTGGGCCAAAGTCATGATTGTATTTTTTGCTCAGTTATCGGTGCATGTGGTGATTGGTAACTTAGTAGAAACGCATTATCTTGGGCGCACCATGCACTTGAGTCCTTTATTTCTCATTATTTCATTGTGTTTCTGGGGTAAACTTTGGGGGGGGACGGGTTTGTTTTTAGCCGTTCCGATGACGGTGTTATTAATGATTATTTTGGGTAGTTTCGAATCGACCCGCATTTATGCGATGATGCTATCGGAAAAAGGTGAATTGCCAAAAGATTGTAATGTATGAAATCGATACTGGAAAAATTAATCACAGACAAGTGCTCCAAACATTATCATCAACAAGATATGAAAGTGAGCTTACAAAAAAAAAATCACGGCGATTATTCTTGTGATTTGGTGTTAAAGTTAATTAAAAAAGGTTTCGATACAAAAGAACTGACGCTTTTAATCACTCAGACCTTACAGTCTGTGGACGGAGTAGATAAAATAGAGGTTCAGCCACCAGGCTTTATCAATATTTTTGTGGACCCAGTGGTTTTTTATCAAAAAACCATGGAACAAATCACCAACCCCTGGCCGCATACAATGCATTTTAAAATGCATTATCTGGAATGGGAGAAAATGGTTGAGACCTATCAACGTTTGAATAGGATTTTAGAGCATCTTCAAGTTGAACGTCCCTTTGATGCAGCTTTGCATTTTGAATGTCAGGAACAAAATATTTTTCATTGTTTAGATGCTTTACTGAGTGATTTATTTTTTTCTGAACCCGAAGTATTTTTTATAAAACTGAGAAATTTCGCTGGGCTCATCCATGGCTATTTGAATACAATTACTTTATTATGTGAGAATCAACACAGGTATCGGGCTCAAGTACAAATTTTATCTTTAAGCGCAATCTTTTTAGAAAAAACGTTTAAAGTATTTGGGTTAAGTTGTTCAGAGAGTATTTAAAATGACCAGAAACCAGTATCAAAAAAATAATAAAAATCAAAGTGGCGGTCAAGTTCTTATGATTTTGGTGGCTTTTGCGACCGGATACATGAGTTACGGAATTATTGATATCAATCATCTTGGGACGCTTTTTAACGAGTCTATTACAAAAATGGGCTTGAGTCAGCAACACCCACAAGCCAAACAAGAAGCGCCCAAAAAGCTTGCCCAACAACCACAATTAGAGTTTTATACGGTTTTGGCTCGTAAATCAGAACATCGTGTACCTGTCGGAACCGATTTGCAAAAGATGTCAAAGCCTAATGATTTAAGTCAACCAAACATTCAATTAGCAGACAATCAAAGCCTAGAAAAGAAAATCGTGCCTGTTGAAGTCGCTAAAGCCATAGAGGCTGTTCCAACAGAAGAGCAAGGCGCAAAGAAAGGACAATATGTTGTGCAATTGGCGTCTTTCAGGTATTATTCACAAGCTGAAAAATTCAGAGCAAAATTACTTCTTAAAGGATTTGATGTAAAAATCACTTCGATAAGCCGTGGTACCTTGCAATGGTATCGGGTTATGCTGGGGCCTTTTGTAAATCAAGCAGAGGCTAGAAAAGCGCAATTGGCTTATCAGACACGTGAACATACTTCAGGGATGGTTCGACCCGTCGATGCATAACTGATGTAGGTATATTCTATGAAACAATTGGTATTGGCTTTTTCTGTGCCTTATGTGACATGCCAAGCTTGTATTCAGTCGATTAGAACGATTGTTACTAAATCTTTTCAAACAAAATTTGACTCGTTTGAACTCCTTGATTATTTTCAATATGATTTGGAAAAAAAAATCATTCAACTCAAGGTCAATGTTTTTGATGAGCAAATGTCAGAGCACGCCATTGCAGCCGAATTGATGCGTATTTTGGCTTCCGATTTGGAAGACATTGGTCAAGAAATTAATGTCATATCCCCACCGCAATATCAACATTATCTAGGTTTTATTTTTTCATTCATGGCAGGGCTTTTTTGGTTAAGTCTGTCTTTAGGGATTTGGGTTTTAGCCCCATGGGTCTATCCTGTTGCAGTGGGTGTAAGCTTAGTATTATTAAGCATTCTTGCAAAAGATTTTTTTCATCATGCATTTTTTCAATTGCAGGCAGGATTTAAAAATAAAACGGTGCCTTTTTTCAATATGGATAGTCTTTTTGTTTTAACAGGGATGGTTGTCATCTTATCAACCCTTCTTAGTCTTTATTTTCCTATTTTCCCCAATTTGCTAGAGGCTGGATTTTTAATTTTTGGTTTCAGGCATCTGGGCATTTTGTTTCAATCTTATTTAGATAAAAAACTTGGCTTTTCACGCTCCCTTGTTGATATGTTTCAATTTCGTAAATACTCTCTGAAAGATGGTGGGGAAAAAGTGTCAGCCAAGGATTTAAAAAAGGGTCAAAAAATCTTGATTCAAAAAGGAGATACTTTACCGATTGATGGCATTATTATCTCTAAAAGCCAAGATTTGGAAATGCAAGATATGCTCGCTAATGGGTCTTATCTGCCTTTTTATCCCCATGCGAGTCAAAAAATTTTGGCAGGCATGGAGTGTATGCAAGGAGATTGTGTTGTTGAGGTGACACATGATTTAGTCCACTGTCGTTTGCAAGACATTGATTCTTCTGTCTTAAAAATTGGGAATAAGGAAAAGAAAGCTGCTATTAGCAACAAAATTGAAAAGTGGTTGCAATGGTTTATTCCTGCAGTGTTAATGATTTCAGTTGTGAGTTTTATTGTCATTAGTCAGTTTTTCCCCATTGCCATGGCTTTGCAATGTGCTATTGCAGTCTTAGTTTCAGCTTGTCCTTGTACTTTGGGATTAATTATTCCCATGGCGCTTCGTATGGGAGCTTATAAGGCAAGTGTCCATCAAATGCATTTTCAAAGTAGTGGAGCATTACAAAAAGCAAGCGAAGCTAAAGTTCTCGTCATGGATTACAATGGAACCTTATCAAAAGGTGAAATTCATGTCGCTGATTTCCAAAGGATATCACCGTCGCTTAACATTCCTCATGCTTTACAAGTAATTTATACGATTGAAAAAGAAATGCTTAAACATCGTCCGAGTCAATTAATGGGTGGAAAAATTAAAGCGTATGTAGAGTCAAAGGGGCACAATACCCACGTTGAAGGTCAATGTGAAGATTTAGGTTGTGGAGGGAAATTAATAACCGAGCAAGGGACATATTTTTTTGGCA
>DNMA01000058.1:9461-12303 GCA_003489505.1 Legionellales bacterium
GCTTAACAATTTGATGATATCTGGGGTTGAGCGTTTACCTCAGCGGCTTTATTTGATTCATCAGGCATTTGAGACGATGGAATATGAGCTAATGGGTTATTTGGATTGCAATGACCCGCCTAGAGAAGAAGCACGTTCTTTTGTTCATCATATGATAGATCAAGGGAAAACCGTCAAAATTTGTACAGGCGCAGATGAGCAAACAGCGAAATATATTGCCAATATTCTAGACATCGCAGAAGAATCGATTAGTTCTAATAATCGGATGCCGGATAAGAAACAATACCTTCAAAAATTAAGGACTCTATATCCCTCAGAGGCAATTGTCATGATGGGGGATGCTATTAATGATAAAGCAGCATTTCAAGAGTGTGACTTGAGTATATTTTTACTAAATCCCAATAATGCTTCCGACATGAGTAAAGATTTAAAAAGTTCCGTGGATATTTTATCTTATTCTGGCAGCTTAATGGAGATTGCCGAGGCATTTAAAATTGCTGATGAAACCTTTTACGTGATTAAACAAAATTTATATATCAGTTTTGTTTATAATTTTGCCAGCTTGTTATTAGCAGCTGGCGTATTACTGGCCATCGGTGTTTCTATGCATCCTGTTATTGGCGTGACCTTGATGATTATTCAATCCATCTTGTTAATGCTAAATGCTTATCGATTAATGTTTAGTCATCACAATTTACCTGATGCTGAGCTTGCAAATCGACAGGCTCTTACGGCAACGTAGTTTACATTGGGTAAAATATAAAATTTTTTAACTTTCACTTCACAAGCGATAGTTTGAAAACGTTGATTAATCCAATCGGCAATAAAATTAGCAAGTGTTTCTAAAAGTTCAAAATGTTTATTCTTCATCGCTTTCGTTAATTCATCTTGAATAATACTGTAGTCGACTGTTGCATCAATGGTATCTGGGATATTTGAAAAATCTTTAAAGATCTTGATATCAAACTTTAAATTTTGAAAAAAAGTTTTTTCATAGTGATGAACACCAATCGGGCATAACATCTCAAGTGTATTGAGTTCTATATAATCGTGTTGTGAAAGGTCTATCATTTTTAGAGTATTCCTTAGAACTTGTGTTCAGAATCTAGCTTGATTATAAAATACAGGACGATACTGAGCAATTGATTGACGTCATTATAAACACATCATGAAGTTTATTTAAAATTGTTCTTGTCAAGTTCAATGTCTTGGAGATAGTATATGGGTTCTAAAAAATAATAAAAATAAATAATATGAATTTTAAAGTTTTTCTAAAAGGATCTATTGTAGTTGTTTTAGCTGCGATGGTAGGCTGTACCCATTTGGGCTCTCGTGTGATGCCACCCGATCGCATTAGCTATAATCGAGCAATTGTCAATAGTGAATTACAACAGCTTTTATTGAATATTGTGCGTTTGCGTTACGGTGATACGCCACAATTTTTATCTTTAAATAATATTGTATCGCAGTTTTCATTCCAAGGTGGTGTGGCAGCGGATTTTAACCGCTCGATGTCGCCTGGTAGTATTGCCACTACAGTGGATGTAGCGCCCAACGTTTCATATTCAGAGTCGCCAACATTAACTTATACGCCGATGCAAGGTGAGGAATTTGTCACGCGCTTGTTAACACCTGTTGATATTCAAATCCTTAAAATGTTTTTGCGAGATGGCTGGGGAGTTGCTCGTGTTTTAAGAACTTTTGTACAAAGATTGGGCCCCATGCCGAATGCCATTTTAGCCTCTAGACCCACCTCATCAAGAGCACCTGTCTGGAAAGACTTCTCAGAATTTTCCCGAATTTTGAGAAAACTACAGTGGCTAGAAGGATTTAAAGCATTTAATGATAATTCAGATGGTACCTATCGTATTATGGTGGTTGTTACTGCTTTTGATAAGTTAAATGCAGAAGAAAGAGCATTTCTTAAAAAATTAGGGGTTGATCCTTTAACGCCAAATTTCTGGGTGACCACTGTTGAAAATGATCAACCCCGAAACTTTTATACAGAGACTCGTACTGTTTTAGCGATTTATAACTACCTCTCTAAAGGTGTAGAGGTACCTAAAGAGCACGAAAAAATTGTTGGTAGAACCATTATGCCAAATGGTGAAGTGTTCAATTGGAATCAAATTGTTGAGGGCTTGTTGGATGTGAAATATGCAAGGGTCTTGCCAATTGATGCTTATGTATATGTTTATTATCGGGGTTATTACTTCTATGTTATTGATACCGACAATAATTCTAAAGAAACTTTAAATCTATTAAGTATTCTTAATGGTATTTTCCAAGGTAATATCCAAAGTGTGTTACCAGTGTTTACCGTCAGTTAATGGTTTTTTTTAGAAAGAAGTTGCTGCATCCCAGATGCTCTTGTATGATAAGCCAGGTCTTAGCAATAGGGGCATCATTGTGAATAATTTTCAGGATTCTTTACTGATTCGAGCTTTAAATCGTCAAGCGGTAGAACGCACGCCTGTTTGGCTCATGCGTCAAGCCGGGCGTTATTTGCCTGAATATCGTCAAGTTCGACAACAAGTTAAAGATTTTTGGGAGTTGTGTCAGACCCCTGAACTGGCTTGTGAAGTCACTTTACAACCTTTAAGACGTTATGATTTAGACGCCTCCATTGTTTTTTCAGACATTTTGACGATTCCTAAAGCATTAGGTCTAGATTTGGTTTTTCAGGAAAAGAAAGGCCCGGTATTTGACAAAGTTATTGATAGCAAACAATCCATTTTGAATTTACAGGAAGAGGGCGCTATAGAGCGGCTTAACTATGTATTTCAAACGGTTGCACTTTGTCGTCAATCTTTGCCTAGTCATGTTCCTTTGTTTGGATTTT
>DNMA01000058.1:12607-12744 GCA_003489505.1 Legionellales bacterium
TTCCTTTGTTTGGATTTTCTGGTAGTCCTTGGACCCTGGCTTGTTACATGTTAGAAGGGCAAAGTAGCCGGGAATTTGATAAGGTCTTTCAGTTTTTATATCAATCTCCCGAAGATATGCATTTGTTATTAGAAAAA
>DNMA01000058.1:13068-13929 GCA_003489505.1 Legionellales bacterium
TAACCCATGTTGTTAGTGCCTATTTGATAGAACAAGTAAAACATGGCGCGCAAGCCCTGATGCTATTTGATACTTGGGGGGGGATTTTACCTGCACTGAAGTTCAAATCATTTGATCTTGATTACATCCAAAAAATTACCCATGCCGTCAAAGCACAATGCCCCAATACACCATTGGTGGTATTTAGCAAAGGTTGTGGTTTTTATTTGTCAGAACTTGCTCAATTGGGTTGCCATGGTTTGAGTCTAGATTGGACTATCGATTTAGGGATGGCAAGAAAGCAAGTTGGTGATAAGGTGGCCTTACAAGGTAATTTGCATCCTAAAGTTTTATTACAATCAGATGAAGTGATTCGTCAGGAAATATCTAATCTGCTTCATTCTTATGGAAAAGGGCCAGGACATGTCTTTAATCTAGGACATGGCATCACACCAGATGTGCGCCCTGATGCGGTACAAGTTTTAATTGATACCGTTAAAGAAGTCTCTTCAAAACTTAATGCATAAAAAATAATTTTTAAACACTTGAATTTTCCTCATCGACACCCCATTTAAGAAGCATAGGTGAATGAGGAGAATTTTTTATGAGTAAAAAACACCACGATGCTCCCGAAGAGCAAAAACAAGAATCCAGTTCAGAAAAACTGCAACAAGAACTGGGCTCAGAACTAGGGATTTTAAATCATCCCTCCTACATTGAGCTAGAAGAAAAATTAACGCTAGCGGAACAAAAAGCCCATGAGAACTGGGAAAAATCCGTACGCGCGATGGCAGAAGTGGATAATATTCGACGTCGTGCAGAAAGAGATGTTGAACATGCTCATCGTTTTGGCGTTGAAAAATTAATTAAAGAAATCCTACC
>DNMA01000025.1:0-189 GCA_003489505.1 Legionellales bacterium
TTTTTCTGGAGATCTGTCGTCAGAGCCGTTGTTTGTAAAAATAAATAATTCTCCCTCTAAAAAAGATATCAAAGTTTTGATCCTGGGCGGGTCACTTGCTGCGCAACTATCCCATGAGTCTCTTTTATATAATAGACTAAATGAAAGGTTTGGTACGGACAGATTCAGTGTTTATAATGCAGGTATTGG